>JBDKIV010000205.1:0-4030 GCA_039796935.1 Actinomycetota bacterium
GCCCTGGCGGTGTTGGTGGCGGGGTGTTCGGTGTTCGGCGGTGACGGGCCGGCCGTCGCGTCGGAGGTTCGTGTCGTCTCACCGTTGTCGTGTGAGGTGTCGGGGTGTGTCGGTGAGGGGATCGACACCGCAACGGGCGCGTACACGACGCAGGTGGAGGACCTGGTGTACCCGGCTGGTGTGTACGGGGTCGAGTTGGCGCGCTCGTATCGCTCCGATCGCGCGACGAACGGTTGGTTCGGTCCCGGGTGGGTGTCGATCTATGAGACGACCGTGACGGCCGATGGTGACCTAGTCACGGTCGATGCGCCTGCCGGGTTGGTGCCTCGTTGGCGGCCAGAAGCACCTGACGGTTGGACCGTGACCGGGTCGGTGACGGTCTCGGCCCTCGGTGATGGGCGCTGGGGTTTGGTGTGGCCGACGGGTGAGCGGTGGAGCTTCGATCGGGATGGCCGGTTGTCGGAGATGCGGTCTCCGTACGGGCAGACCGTCACCGTCACGCGTACCGACGAGGGGTCGGTCACGGTCGCGTCGTCGCAGGGCCCGTCGTTGACCCTGTCGATCACATCGGGGAGGGTCGTGTCGGTGTCGACCGATGACGGACGTGAGGTCACATACGGCTATGACACCGGTGCTCTGGCGAGCGTGGCGGCACCAGGCTTGGTGCAGCAGTACCGCTACGACGATGCCCAGCAACTGGTGGAAGTGACGAGTCCGGTCGGCACGACCACGATGGTGTTCGGGGCTGCGAAGGTGGTGGGGCAGACGACTGCGTCGGGCCAGCGGGTCGTGGTCGACTACGGGCCGGACGGAACGACGGTCGAGGCCGGCACGGTGCGCGAGTATCGGCATGACGGCGACGGTCGTCTGACTCGGGTTGTCGAAGACGGCGTCGACATCGAGGTCCGAGCGTTCGATGCCTCGGGGAATCTGGTCAAGGCCCGCCGGATTGCCCGGCCGACCGGGCAGGTGGTCAGTGACCTTGCCAGGGTGTTCGAGTCGGGACGGTTGGTCCGTGAGACGGTCAACGGGACCGCCAGGTCGTTCATCTATGACTCGCAGGGCCGTGTCACCGGCATCGCAGTAGCCGACGGGACGACCTCGTTCGAGTACGACGGCGGGTCGCCGCTCCCGACAGCGGTCGACGCGCCGAGTTCGGGGCGGGTGGTGTTCGAGTATCTCGACGGGTACGTGACATCGACCTCCGATGCGACAGGAGCCACGACCGTCGTGACGCAAGATGCGTTGGGGAATCCGGTGGCGACGACGACCGGCGACCAAGACCCGTGGCGCTACGAGTTCGACGCGGAGGGCAACGTCGAATCGACGACCGCTCCGTCGGGACGGGTGTGGCGGGCGGAGTGGGCACCTCGCTCGACGCTGGTGAGCGAAACCGATCCACTCGGTCGCCGCACCACCTATGAGCATGATGATGCTGGCCGTCTGGTCGAAGTGACCGACCCAGCCGGTCGTATCACCGCCTACGTCTACGACGATCGTGGCCGTGTGGTGCTGGAACGCCGACCGGACGGACTCGCAACCGGCTACGAGTACATGGCCGACGGCCGGTTGGCTGCGACGATCCTGCCTGGGGAGCGGGCATGGCGCACCGAGACCGAACAACGCGCGGATGGTGGCACGACCGTTACGGTCACCGCGCCCGACGGGACGATGACCGTGTCCACGGTCGACACTGCTGGCCGCGAGACCAGCCGGCAGGTCCTCGAAGCTGACGGCACGCTGGTCGAGTCCCACCGTTTCGAGTTCGACTACGACAGGCCCGCCGTGACGGTCGTGGAGCGGGGCACGAGCAGGTTCGAGACCCGCACCACGTATGACAGCGGCGGCAACATTGCGTCCACGGTCGAGACCCTCGATGGTGTCGAGGTCGGCCGCACCGAGTACCGGCACGTCGCCGGCCGAGTGGTCGAGGCGGCCAACACCGCCACGACCGTCACCTACGGCTATGACGACGCGGGCCGTCTGTCCGATGTGGCATCCGGCGTTGACCGATGGGCGGCCGTCTACGAGTCGGGTCGGCTCATCGCCACCAGCCACAACGATCGCACCACCACGATCGGCTACGACATTGACGGTCGCGCCACCAGCTTTGTCGATCCGACCGGCACCACCATCGATTGGGTCCTCGACGACATCGACCGCCCGATCATGAGGACTGTCGGAGACACCGCAGCTACGTACTCCTGGTCCGACACAGACCAGCTCGCCCAGTATCGGGCACCGGATGGCCGCACCTGGACGTGGACCCATGACCCCGCCGACCGCATCGTCGAAGCAGTCGAGCCCTCGGGTTCAATCACGACGTACGAGTACGTCAACGGAGTGATCGCCCGTATCCGCAGCGACAGCGATCAACACTCCAACGGAGAGTTCAGCTACAACGAGCGCGGGCTGCTTGCACGCGCCGGGGAGGTCTCCTACGAGTACGACGCGACCGGACTCCCCACCGTGATCGGAGCCGACGACTTGACCGAGGAGTGGTCGTACGACGCACGAGGCAACGTTGCCACCGTCACGTCCGACGGCGACACCTACGCCCTCGGCTACACCCCCGCAGGACAACTCGAGACCGTCACCGGGCCGAGCCGCAGTCTGACCGCCGAGTGGGGGAACGACGGTCTGGTCGCTGTGGGAGTCGGTGACAGCGACCCGATCCGGCTCCGCACCGAGGACGGTCGACTTGTCGGCATCGACTGGGACAGCAACACCCAGATTGATCTCGACTGGTCCGACGACGCGACACGACTCAGCGTCAGCGAGCGAGGCAACGACGACACCCGCCAGTTCGAGATCCGCGATGGCCGCCTCACCGAGTTCGAGTCAGGCGACCTGTGGGTCTCGGCCGATCATCGAGACGACGGGACCCTCGAAGTACTCAGGGTGATCGACGACCAGAGCGACAGCACCGTCCGATTCGATCCGCTCGGCCGCCCCGAAACGCTCACCAACGGCACCAGGACCGCAACGCTCGGCTACGACGACACCGGCCGCGTCACCTCACTCCAGACCAGCACCGGCCAAGACCTGTCCGACACGACCATCACCTATGACAACGACGGCCAGTGGGACATCGACGGTGACGACGAAATCCTCGAGGAACTGTTCGAATCGGACGGCTCGCTCCTCTCACCACTGCCTGACTCCGTGGTCAACCCGTCACCGGTATCGCTCAACTCCTAGTCGTTCGGTCTCGACAACCTCGCATCGGCCGGGCAGCTCTTGGTAGCGCCCGAACCACGTCCGCTCCTGGAGATCACTCGGGCCCTGCAACAGGTGACACCGCAACTCCTCACCCCCATCGGCGTGAATGATCTCGGTGCCCTCGGCGAGCAGATGGCCCTTGCAGCGATAACCCGCCTCGCACCTTCCTTCACCATCCACGGCGACAGCGCCGTCCGCCTGCCTCTGATCGATCCCGAGAACGACAACGTCGCTGCCGTGAATCCATTTCTCGGCACCAGCGGCATCGGCCGTCCGGTTGCTGCGATCAACCAGGAGGACCGCTCCTGGCTCGACCGGAGACTCGATGATGTGGGTGATGTGCTCCAACAGTTCGGCAATCTGGTGTCTCCGCTGGTCGATGTACTTGGTGATATCGCCGGTGCGATCATCGAAAATCCGATTGCCCGACTCGTCGTCGTCGCTGGCACGTGGATCACGGCCACAGCGCTGTGCCCGCTCAGCGGTGCATGTATCCCGATCGCAGCAGCAGCGTCACTGCTCGCCATCGCGGACGGCGCCTACAACCTCGCGACCAGCGGCATCGGTGGACTCCGAGCCTGTTCCGACCTGGAGCTCGCTAGCTGCGGCATCCAGCTCGGCAGCGCTGCGCTCGGCGTCGCTCAACTTGCCGCAGGCACCACGCTCGGCGTTCAACTTCTCGCAACACGCGCCGCGCTCGGTGCGCTCGCTGCTGTGAGCGAGACAGGTGTTGGGATCGCACAGGCGAGCGGCCGGGTCGGGGTAGCGAAGTCCGACGTCCTCGCAACACTCCGCGCGGAACGCGTCA
>JBDKIV010000206.1:0-2823 GCA_039796935.1 Actinomycetota bacterium
GGCCTGACCACCGTCGGCTTCGACATCGATTCGGTCCGCGTGGCGGCGTTGCGCGAGGGGCGCAGCTTCGTCGGCGACATCGGCGACGACGAGGTGGCCGCCGCGCTCACGTCGGGGTATCTGCCGAGCGACGACCCGGCGGATCTGGCCGGTTTCGACGTGGCCGTGGTGAGCGTGCCGACGCCGTTGCGCGACCACCTGCCCGATCTGTCGGCCATCGAGCAGGCCGGTGCCCTCCTGGCACCGCACATTCGTCCCGGGTGCTGTGTCATCCTCGAGAGCACGACCTACCCGGGCACCACGACCGAACTGCTCGGGCCGATCCTGGCGGCAGGGTCGGGCCTGCGGCCGGGCGACGACTTCTTCCTCGGCTACTCGCCCGAGCGGATCGATCCGGGCAATCCTCGCTGGAACCTGGTGAACACCCCGAAGGTCGTGTCGGGGGCCGACGCGCAGTCGCTGGCCGCGGTGGACGCCTTCTTCTCGCTGATCGTCGAGCAGACGGTGCCGGTGGGCACGTGTGAAGAGGCCGAGACGGTCAAGCTGCTCGAGAACACGTTCCGCCACGTCAACATCGCCCTCGTCAACGAACTCGCGGTGTTCGCGCACGAGCTCGGTATCGACATCTGGAACGTCATCGATGCAGCCAGCAGCAAGCCCTTCGGCTACATGCGCTTCACGCCCGGGCCGGGTGTGGGCGGCCACTGCCTGCCGGTCGATCCGTCCTACCTGTCGTGGCGGGTGCGTCAGCACCTGGGTCGCCCGTTCCGTTTCGTCGAGCTGGCCAACGAGGTCAACGAGCACATGCCCGATCACGTGCTCGAGCGGTTGGTGCGGCTGCTGAACGATGCGGGTAGGTCGATGCGCGGCAGCACGGTGTTGCTGCTCGGGCTGGCGTACAAGGCAGGCACGAGCGACTGGCGCGAATCGCCGACGGTGCCCCTTGCGGCCAAGTTGGCCGAGTGGGGGGCAACCGTTCGCCTGTGCGACCCGCACGTGATGCCCGAGTCGGCCAGCCGCCTGGGGTATCCGCTGGTCGAGTTGACCGACGACGAGCTGGCCGGTGCCGATGTGGTCGTGCTGATGGTCGATCATCCCGAGTTCGACGCGGCACGGGTGGCGGCGCACGCCCGCCTGGTGTTCGACGCGAAGGGCGCGATGCGGTCGACCGCGATGCGCGGCGAACGGCTCTGACGGGCGACTCCATGCCGGTGATGAAGGTGCTCGTGTTCGGGGCAGGAGGGCACGCCCGCGTCTGTCTCGACGCCCTGCGCGACGACCCGCGCATCCAGGTGGTCGGCTGCGTCAGCGCCGACGGCAGCGGTGTCGATCATCTCGATGCCCCGGTGATCGGCCGCGACGATCCGGGGATCGCTGCGTCGGTCGGCGCGACGCACGCCTTCATCGCGATCGGCGACAACGAGATCCGGCGGCGGGTGACCGAGCGCTGCCTGGCGGCCGGGCTGACGATGGTGATCGCACGGGCGGTCTCGGCCGTCGTGTCTCCGTCGGTGCAGTTGGGATCGGGCACGTTGCTCGCCCCGGGGGCGGTCGTCAACGCCGCGTCTCGTCTGGGTGAGGGCGTCATCGTCAACACCAACGCCACCGTCGACCACGACTGCCTCGTCGGAGCGTTCGCGCACATCGCTCCGGCGGTGGCGCTGGCCGGCGGCGTGGAGGTTGGTGCCGGCGCCCTGGTGGGTATCGGTGCCCGCGTGATCCCGGGCGTGTCGATCGGTGAGGGCGCCGTCGTCGGCGCGGGGGCTGTCGTCATCGACGACGTCGAGCCCTTCACCACGGTCGTCGGCGTGCCGGCGCGCCCGGTGGAACGGCGATGAGCCGGTTGCGTCGGGTCGTGTCCGACCTGGTTCGTCGTGTGTTGGACATCACGATCGGGGCGGTCGCGCTCGTGGTGCTGTCCCCGGTGCTGGTGGCGGTCGCTCTGGCCATCCGGGTGCGGATGGGTTCGCCGGTGCTGTTCCGTCAGCGTCGCCAGGGCCGGTTCGGGCGCGAGTTCGAGCTGCTCAAGTTCCGCACGATGATCGACCCGCAGCCGGGGCGTGAGGGTCCCGAGTTCGACCACGAGCGCATCACGCGCCTCGGCGGGTTCCTGCGCCGAACGAGCCTCGACGAGTTCCCCGGCTTCATCAACCTGCTGCGGGGCGACATCACCCTGGTCGGCCCGCGGCCGCTGCCGGTGAAGTACTGGGACCGCTACCTCGACCACGAGTACCGCCGATTCGACGTGCTGCCCGGCATCACCGGGCTGGCGCAGGTGAGCGGGCGCAATCGCTTGGGGTGGGACGAGCGCCTGACGCTCGACGCCGAGTACGTCGAGCGGCGCAGCCTGTGGCTCGACCTGCGGATCGTGGCGCGGACGGTCCCCGTGGTGTTGCGCCGTCACGGTGTCGACCAAGAAGGTGGCGTGACGATGTCCGCGCTGCCCGAAGACCGGCGAAAGACGCCGGCCCCTCAGCGGCCCGCCTGACGGTCCTCCGTCGATCGCTGCCTGCCCGGCGCGCTGCGGTAGGCGTCGATCGTGCGCTCGATCACCCGTTGCTGATCGAACTCGAGCCGGGCGCGGTCTCGTGCTGCTGCCCCCATCGAGGTGCGCAGCGCCACGTCCTCGACGAGACCGGTGAGCGCGTCGGCGAGTGCCCGAGGGTCGCGCACGGGGACGAGCCGGCCGGTCACGCCTGGGTCGACCACCTGTCGACATCCGCGTACATCGGTCGCCACGACGGCCAGCCCCATGGCGCTCGCTTCCATGGCGGCACGCGGGAACCCTTCTCGCCAGGTGGCGGTGGCGAACAGGTCCATCGC
>JBDKIV010000207.1:0-12304 GCA_039796935.1 Actinomycetota bacterium
GCGGTGTCCCCGCCACCGTCACGCCGAGCCAGGCCTACGGTGTGTTCAAGCGTCCGGTCTCGACGACCGGCTGGCGATCGTGGGTCTTCACGGTCGACCACAAGAAGCTCGGCATCATGTACGGCGTCACCGCCATGTTCTTCTTCCTCGTGGGTGGCATCGAGGCGCTGCTCATCCGGGCCCAGCTCGCCGGGCCCGAGGGCACGGTGCTCAGCGCCGGGCTCTACAACGAGATGTTCACCATGCACGCCACCACGATGGTGTTCCTCTTCGTGATGCCGATGGCGGCTGCGTGGGCGAACTACTTCGTGCCCTTGCAGATCGGCGCACGCGACGTCGCCTTCCCACGCATCAACGCGTTCGGCTTCTGGTGCTTCCTGTTCGGTGGTCTGTTCCTCAACACGTCGTGGTTCCTCGGTGGTGCCGCCGACGGTGGTTGGTTCATGTACCAGCCCAACGCGAACGCGCTGTTCTCGCCGAGCAACGGCATCGACTTCTGGGGACTCGGTCTCCAGATCACCGGTATCGCGTCGCTGACGGGTGCGATCAACCTGATCGTCACCATCTTGAACATGCGTGCCCCGGGCATGAAGCTCATGAAGATGCCGATCTTCACCTGGATGATCCTCTGGGTGCAGTTCCTGCTGCTGTTCGCCATTCCGGTGATCACCGTGGCGCTGTTCCTGTTGATGTTCCAGCGCGAGTTCGACGCCACGTTCTTCGATGTCGGCGCCGGTGCCGACCCGCTGCTGTGGCAGCACCTGTTCTGGATCTTCGGTCACCCCGAGGTGTACATCCTCGTCCTGCCGAGCTTCGGCATCGTCAGCGAAGTGCTGCCGGTGTTCGCCCGCAAGCCCCTGTTCGGTTACCGCTTCGTGGTGTTCTCGGGCGGTGCGATCGGCTTCCTCGGCTGGGGTGTGTGGGCGCACCACATGTTCGCCAGCGGTCTCGGCCCGGTCAGTGTGGCCGTGTTCTCGGTGGCGACGATGCTGATCGCCATCCCGACCGGCGTGAAGATCGTCAACTGGACCATGACCCTGTGGGGCGGCAAGATCCATTTCACCACGGCGATGCTGTTCGCCGTGGGCCTGATCGTCGAGTTCACCATCGGTGGTCTCTCGGGCGTCACCCATGCCGTCAGCCCGAGCGACACGCAGCAGACGGACACGTACTACATCGTCGCCCACTTCCACTACGTGCTGTTCGGTGGAGCGATCTTCGGCATCTTCTCGGGCTTCTACTACTGGTGGCCGAAGATGTTCAACAAGATGCTCGACGAGAAGCTCGGCAAGTGGAACTTCTGGCTGATGGTGATCGGCATGAACCTGGCATTCGGGCCCATGCACATCATCGGGCTGCAGGGCCAGCCCCGACGCATGTTCAACTGGACCGAAGCCCGAGCCGGTGAGGGCTTCTTCAACCTCGGTTTCTGGAACCTCGTGTCGTCGATCGGAGCATTCGTCCTGGCCATCGGCGTGTTCATCTTCTTGGTCAACGTCGTGTACACGCACACTTCGCGCAAGGTCGGTCCGGCACCGCTCGACCCGTGGGATGCCCGCACCCTCGAGTGGATGACCAACAGCCCGCCGAAGGAGCACAACTTCGACGTCATCCCGACGATCCACGCCCTCGACGAGTTCTTCCACCGCAAGTACGAGGAGAACCACGAGACCGGCGAGATCAAGCGGGTGGCAACGGCCGAAGAGATCATGGCCGAGCAGGAGGCGAACGCCGACAAGCACATCCACCTGCCGTCACCCTCCTACTGGCCGATCATCCTGGCCTTGGGCCTGCCGATCATGGCCTACGGCATCATCTACACCCGGTACCTCGCCGTGGTGGGTGGCGTGATCGTCCTGCTGTCGATGTTCGGATGGTCGCTCGAACCGTCCGTTGCCGACGACACCGATTACGACCCGCCGGCAGACGGTGGCGGGGCGAACAAGGAGCTTGCGACCATTGGCTGACACCGCCGTCCACACGCCCGACAGCGGGCACGGCCATGCAGGCCACGACGACCATGGGCACCAGACGTCCACGGGTCTCAGCAACAACAAGATGGCGATGTGGCTCTTCCTCGGCAGCGAGTGCCTGCTGTTCGGTGGCCTCATCTCGACCTACATGCTCTACCGCGGTCGCCATCCCGAGAACCTCGGACCCGACCAGATCTACGACATCCCGTTCACGTCCGTCAGCAGCTTCGTGCTGTTGATGAGCTCGTTGACGATGGTGCTCGCCGTCAGCTCTGCTCAGCGCAAGGACGACCGTCGCACCAATCTGTGGCTGGTCGTCACGGCGCTGCTCGGGGCCACCTTCGTCGGCGGCCAGGTGTACGAGTTCACGACCTTCTACCGCGAGGGTCTGGGCTTCACCACGAGCCTGTTCAGCTCGAGCTTCTACACCCTCACCGGTTTCCACGGCGTCCACGTGACGGTCGGCATCATCATGTTGATGGCGCTGGCAGGAATCATCTCGCGCAGCAAGGTGCCCGGCCAGAAGGCCGAGGTCGTCGAGCTCGTCGGACTGTATTGGCACTTCGTCGACGTGGTGTGGATCATCATCTTCACCCTCGTCTACCTGATCCCGGCCTGAGGTTGCAGCCATGAGCATCGTCACCGAGCACGCCGACCACGGCCACGACCAGGCCGAGGACGACGGCGACTACCACGAGCACCATCCCGACTCGTACTACATCAAGATCGCACTCATCCTGGCGGTGATCACGGCGCTCGAGACCAGTACGTACTGGGTCGATTTCGGGCCGTTCTTCCTGCCGTCGCTGCTGATCATGATGGCCATCAAGTTCGTGATGGTGGTCTCGATCTTCATGCACCTGAAGTTCGACAACAAGATCTTCAGCTACATGTTCTATTCGGGACTGTTCCTGGCGATCGGGGTGTACGTGGCTGCGCTCGCGTGCTTCCGGTTCTTCAGCCCCACCTGACCCCACCCCACATCCCCCGCAAAGGCGGCAGTCGATGTTCGCCGAGACACTCACCTATTCCGATCCCTGGCGTTTCCAGTTCCACCCCGAGGTCTGGCTGCTGGTGGCCTTCTTCACGGGTGCCTACGTGTACATGGCGCGAGTCATCGGTCCCCATGCCGTGCCGGCCGGTCAGCGCGCCGTCACACGCAAGGAGATCGGCTGTTTCGTCGGTGCCATGGCGCTGTTCTGGTTCGGTGCCGATTGGCCCGTGCACGACATCGGCGAGGAGTACCTGTACTCGGTGCACATGTTCCAGCACATGGTCTTCAGCTACTTCGTGCCGCCGCTGGCACTGATGGCGATACCGACGTGGATGGCGAGGGCGATCGTCGGTGAGGGACGGGCCTACCGGGTGGTCTCGTGGTTCGCGAAGCCGGTCATCGCAGGTGTGCTGTTCAACCTGATCGTGATGGTCACGCACATCCCGATGGTGGTGAACGCCTCGACCGAGAACGGCATCCTGCACTACACCCTGCATCTGCTGATCGTCACGTTGGCGCTGCTGATGTGGACCCCCGTCGTGGGACCGTTCAAAGAGCTGCAGATGGGCCCCGGCGCCAAGTGCATCTACCTGTTCCTGCTGAGCGTCGTGCCCACCATCCCGGCGGGGTGGCTGGTGTTCGCCGAGGGAGTCGTGTACGACCACTACATCACTCCCGTTCGGGTGTGGAACATCAGCGTCACCGACGACCAGCAACTCGCCGGTGCGATCATGAAGCTCGGTGGCGCCGCCTTCTTGTGGGGCATCACCATCTTCCTCTTCTTCAAGAAGTTCGGTGCCGGCCACGAGACCGAGAACACCTACGTCCGTGCGGGCCGGATCCCGACCGCCGAGATCACCGGCAACGACGACCACACGCTCACGTACGACGAGGTGCAGGCCGCGTTCCAGCGCTCGGCGCCGCTACTCGAAGCGGAACAGGCGCCGGGCGACCAGCGGTGACGCCACGGCCCAGGCCGCCAGCACGATCCAACTCGTCCCGCTCCGGACACCGGCGCCACTGAGCGCCTCTCGCAGCACATCGGCCAGAGCGCCCGACGGAAGCACCATCGCCACGGCTCGCAGCGCACCCGGCAGCTCGTCGAACGGGATCACCATGCCACCCAGGAGCAGCAGCACGAGGTAGAGCCCGTTCTGCGCGGCCAGGTTGATCTCGCCCCGCAACCGACCGGCCATCGTCAGGCCGATGCCGGCGAACGCGATGGTGCCGACGACGACGGCGGCCAACGCAACGAGCCAATCCGGATCGGATGGTGCCCAGCCGAGCGCGAACGCCACGGGGACCAGGACGGCGAACTGGACCAGCTCGACCAGCGCCACGGCGGTGATCTTCGCGACGATCAGCCGTCCCCTGCCGAGCGGTGTGGCCCCGAGCCGCTTCAGCACGCGGTACGAACGCTCGAAGCCGGTACCGATGCCGAGGCTCACCATGGCCGTGCTCATGACGGCGAGCGCGAGGACCCCGGGAGCGAGGAAGTCGATCGGGTCGTCGGTTCCCGTCGGAAGCACGTCGACCATGCTGAAGAACACCACGAGCAGGACGGGGATGCCGAGCGTCAGCAGCAGTTGCTCGCCGTTGCGCAGTGTGAGCGCCACTTCGGTCCGGACCTGCGACCCGAGCGCGCTCATGGGGCTCCTCCGGTGAGGCGCCTCACGACGTCCTCGAGACGCTGTGCCCCGCCGCGGACGTCCGAGAGCGTGTGGCCGCGGTCGGCGAGCCATCCACCGAGACGGCTCACGAGGCGCGGATCGGGCGTTGCCGACACGAGATACTCGCCAGGTGCCACGCGGGTGACGGTGTGCCCGAGTGCTGCCGAGAGCGCGACGGTGTCGAGGGACGCATCGCTGCGGAAGCGGACCTCGTCGTGCCCGTGACGCAGTTCGTCGAGCGTCCCGTCGGCGACCACCCTGCCGTGGTCGAAGACCAGCACATGATCGGCGAGGCGCTCGGCTTCGTCGAGTTCGTGCGTCGCCAGGACGACGGCGCAGCCGGTGGCTGCGAGCTCGCGCACGATCGAGCGGATCGCATCGCGGCCGAGGACGTCGACCCCCGATGTCGGCTCGTCGAGGAACGCCACCTCCGGCCGGGCCGCCAGGGCCAGGGCGAGCGACAGGCGTTGCCGCTCGCCACCACTCAGTCGTCGCCAGGTCGAGCGGGCCCGATCGTCGAGACCCACGGTGCGCACCAACTGGGTGGCGTCGACGCCCCTCCCGTACAGGTTGCAGTAGTGGCGAACCGTGTCGAGCACGCGTGCACTCGGGTACACCCCACCGTCTTGCAGCATGACGCCCATCCGCTTGCTCAGCTCGACCTGCGCGGTCGCTGGGTCGAGGCCGAGCACCCGTACCGAGCCCGACGAGGCCCGCCGGTACCCCTCGCACACCTCGATCGTCGACGTCTTGCCGGCACCGTTCGGTCCGAGCACGGCGGTGACGGCTCCTGCCTCGGCCACGAACGAGACTCCGTCGACGGCGGTCAGCGTGCCGTAGCGGACGGTCAGTCGGTCGACCTCGACGGCGGCACTCACGGCCGAGCACGCTACTCGCTCGAGCGCGCAACGGCTCGTGAGGCTACGAACGACACGGCGCACGACTTCTTCGGGCGACGCCACGCTCGGCAGTAGCCTGACCATCCTGTGATCGACATCCGAGTCCTCCGTAACCAGCCCGAGGCCGTGCGCGCCGCCATGGCCCGTCGGGGCGCTCCCGAGCTGCTCGAACAACTCGATCGTGTGAGCGAACTCGATCAGCGTGCACGCGACATCGTCGCCCGCCGCGACGCGATCCGTGCCGAGGTCAACGACCTTTCGAAGCAGGTGGGAACCATGCGTCGAAGCGGAGACGTGGCGGGGGCAGACGCGTTGCAGGCGCAGTCGCGGGCGCTCGGTGACGACGAGCGTCTGCTCGCTGCCGAGTACGACACGGTGCAGGCGGCAGTGCGCGATCTTCTGCTGCGGATTCCGAACGTGCCGCACGTCGACGCCCCCGATGGCGCCGACGACCGTGACAACCCGGTCGTGATCGGCCCGGTGGGCCTGCTCGACGAATACCCCGAGCATCAGCGGGTCCCGCACTGGGAGACCGCTGCAGCCCTCGGGATCCTCGACAACGAGCGGGCGACGAAGATCAGCGGTGCGATGTTCACCATGCAGCGCGGTCTCGGGGCAACGCTGTCCCGTGCGCTGTGCCAGTACGCACTCGACGCCAATGCCGATGCGTTCGAAGAGATCCGGCCGCCGTCGCTCGTCACCACCGCCACGCTGACGGCGACGGGGCAGCTCCCGAAGTTCGCCGATGATGCGTACGCCATCGAGCGTGACGACCTGTGGTGCATTCCCACCGCCGAGGTGCCGCTCACATCGATCTATGCGGGTGAGGTGCTCGACGAAGCCCAGCTACCGCTGCGGATGATGGCGTACTCGCCGTGTTATCGCCGTGAAGCCGGGTCTGCAGGGAGGGACACCCGCGGCATGTTGCGCTCGCACGAGTTCGACAAGGTCGAGATCCTCGCCATCGCCACCCCGTCACAGGGTTTCGAGATGCTGCTCGAACTGCGGTCGCGCGCCGAGGCGCTCATCGCAGGGCTCGGCCTTCCCTACCGGATCATCGAGATCTGCACGGGTGACATGGGGCAGAGCCACCACCGCAGCTTCGACATCGAGGTGTACTCGCCCGGCTGCGACAGTTGGCTCGAGGTCAGCAGCGTCAGCTGGTTCAGCGACTATCAGGCTCGCCGTGGTGACATCCGCTATCGCGTCGCCGGCGAGAAGGGGACGCACATCGCCAACACGCTCAACGGGTCGGCGCTCGCCGTGCCCCGTGTGTGGGCGGCGATCATCGAGAACTGTCGCCAGCCCGATGGCAGCGTGGCGATTCCCGAGAAGCTGCGTCCGTACATGCGTGGTGCCGAGGTGATCGGCGGCCCGTCGAGCGTGACGTCGTGACGCTCGCGTCGCGGCGACACGACTACGAGAGCGCAGGTCTCGACGTCTCCGAGGTCGACCCCGACCCGATGGTGCAGTGGCACACGTGGTTCGAGCAGGCGACCGAGGCCGGGTGTGTCGAGCCGAATGCGTTCGTCCTGTCCACCGTCGGCCCGGACGGCGTGCCCGAGTCGCGCTATCTCCTCGCGCGTGGCGCCGACGACCGGGGCTTTTCGTTCTTCACCAACTACGAGTCGGTGAAGAGCCACCACATGGACGACCACCCGCAGGTGGCGATGCTGTTCACATGGCTGCAGTTGCACCGGCAGGTGCGCGTGACGGCCACCGTCGAACGCCTACCCGACGACGAGAGTGACGAGTACTTCGCCAGCAGGCCGCGTGGATCGCAGCTCGGCGCATGGGCGTCGCGCCAGTCGAGCGTGCTCGCCGACCGTGCCGAACTCGAACGGCGCGTGGCCGACATGGAGCGCAACTTCGCAGAGGTCGAGCAGGTCCCGAGGCCGGTGTTCTGGGGCGGTTGGCTGGCTCGCGTCGAGCACTGGGAGTTCTGGCAGGGTCGACCGAGCCGACTCCACGATCGGGTGAGGTATCGCCGAGACGACCCCTCGGCGCCGTGGACCGTCGAACGTCTGTCGCCCTGACGGCGCTCAGTGCGGCCAGCTGGCGACCGCCTCGACGAGGCCGTCGACCAGCGCCGCCGCGTGCGGGGGGAGCCCCGGTCCTTCCCAGTCCCAGAACAGCGGGGTGGTCCCGCGAACCCGTGGCGGAAGCTCGATCTGCACGCCCCGTTGGCGCGGGAGGTTGACCGGATTGCGCGGATGCATGCCCTGCAGCTCGGTGGGGATGCGTTCGAGATCGGTGGCGATCTCGTAGGCCGGCAAGCGGGGGCGAAGCGCCGAGCCGATGTGCTCGGCGAGGTCACGGTTCTGACCGCCGAGCAGCAGGGTCGTGAACAGGCCGCGACGACCGAATCCGTGGATGGTGACGACGGTGTGCACGTGATCGATGAACTGCTGCATCCGCGGTGACACCGCCGGGTCGAACCGGATCGACGGGATGTGCCGCTCGAGGCCCTTCGGCTGATGGACCCCGTAGTAGCTCGCACCGGCTCGTTCGGCGACCTGTCGGGCGATCACGTCGGTCATCACCTCGAGCGACCCGCCGTGGTACGCCATGATGCCGAACCCGCTGCGCAGATGGGACACTTCCTCCACGCCCGGCGTGGCGAGGAGTTCTGCGAACGCCTGGCTCATCGAGTGCCGGCCGTGCCGCCCGAATTCCGCCGCCGCCCGACGACGGTGGTCGCCACGGCAGCACCGACGATCACGGCCAGCACGATCGCCGTCGGCGCCCAGTGGTCGTTGAGGAACGCTCCGATCTCGGTCTGCCACCGCTCGACGGCACCGGTGATCGAGTCGTCGGTCGATTCCTGGACGTCGATCCTCCAGAAGTACCAGAGCAGGTAGACGCCCGAGAGGAGCACCAGTGCCCCGGCGATCATCTCGACGTACTGCATGCCCGAGCGCAGTAGGCGGAGCAGTCCCACGTTGGCCACGGCGAGGGTGACGGTGAGCGCGGTGATGAGCAGGGCCATCCCGGCGCCGTAGGCCACGACGTTGGCGACGCCGGCGAGGTAGCCGGCCCGGTCGGCGGTGCCGAACAGGGTCGAGAGGAACAGTGGGAGCGTGCAGCCGATCGAAGCGACTGCGTAGGCGACTCCGTACACGAACATCGACCACAGGGTGCGGTCGCGCCCCCCTGCGTCGAGTTTCGGTGTGGTGATCGGGAGTCGGTAGCCGAACAGCATGGCGATGCCGAGCACCACGAATGCCGCACCGATGACGGCCGTGAGGTACTTCGCGTTGCCGACGACCCAACTGGTGAAGAACTCGGCGATGGCTCCGACACCGAGGAACACGGCAAGGAACCCGGCCGATACGGCGGCACTGACCACCAGCGCTCGCGCGACCGGGGCGCGCTGGACGCCAGCGTCACTGCTCGAGAGGCCGAGGAAGTACAGGAGGTACGTCGGCAAGAGGATGAACCCGCACGGGTTGACGGCGGCCAACATGCCACGGATGAAGCTGAGGGACAGGTCCATTCAGAGCAGCTCCTGGGCGTAGGTTCGCAGCGTCGCTGCGTCGAGGACTCCGGCTTGGCGAACGATCGTGCCGTCGGCGGCGACGAAGAGCGTGAACGGGGCGGTGGCCACGCCGATGGTCGGGCCGAACTCGTCGGCCGGGTCGCGCAGGAGTTCGTAGGTGACGCCTCGTGCCTCGGCGAAGGACTCGTTGACGTCGGGTGTGTCGAGCGGGTTGACGCCGACGAAGCGGATCTGGTCGCCGAGTTCACGGTGCACCGCAGCGAAGTCGGGCAACTCCTTCTTGCAGGGAGCACACGTGGAGTACCAGTAGTTGAGGATCATCGGCCGACCGACGAGGTCACTCGTGGTGACCCGGTTCCCGTCGTTGTCCTCGAGCGTCACCTCCGGCAGCACGTCACCGGCCACGTCGGCATTGGTGCTGATCACCGGGATCTGCGCGACCGTGGGCGAACCCAGGTCGATCTCGTCGTCGACCGGGATGCCGTCGTCGCCGGAGCGACTGACGGCCCAGCCCCCGACGATGCTGACGGCGACGGCGATGGACAGTGAAGCCACGAGCAGTCGACGGTGGGCAGCCACAGGCTCAGGCTACCGGTGCAGTTCGAGCGGCCTCCTGCCACGCCCGGGGGGCCGGAGTGGCAGGAGGCATCGCAGCCGAGGGTTCGTCAGTGCGTCACCCACGGCCGACATCTGAGGTACGGACAGGAACGGATGGTTCCCCGTCGCGTGTGAGGTGCTGTTCGTGTCGGGTCGTCACTCGCGAGTTCAGGCCACGAGGTGCGATGGCAGGGTTCGGATCTCGTCGAGCGCGACTGCCGGTCGAGGGCACTTCGGTGGGCGCCCGCGCGGGCGCTTGTACACGACGATCCGACCGTGCTCGAGGAGTTGGCCGCCCCACACGCCCCACGGCTCGGAGCGATCGAGTGCTCCCGCCAGACAGGGAGCGGCGAGCTCGCACCGTGCGCACATCGCCTTGGCGCGAGCGATGTCATCGAGGTCGTCCGAGAAGAAGAGCGGGCTCAGTGTCCCGTGTCCATCGGCGCAGCGTGCGACCGGGGTACGCGTGACGATGCTCGTCGGGGAGTCTGTGTCGGGCGCTGTCGTGGGTTGTTCGATGGTCACAGTGGTCATGGCGGGCTCCTGCAGGGAGAAAAGCGAAAAAGCCGCCGGGAGTAGATCCCGGCGGCCTCAGAGCGAGTGTTGGCGACGTGTCGTTACGTCGCCCTGCTCGTGAGGCGCCGGGCGGGGCGCTTGCTGGTGGTGCCGTGGGTGGCCGCAGCAGCTGCGTCCACCGGTGCGCCGTGAGCGCATGCAGCAGCCGTGGCTCGCCAGCTGTGCATGGGTGCGGTCACGTTCGACATCACGAGCGTCAAGACAACCATCTCGATCGCTGCGTCGCAACCCATTTTCGGAGATCTCCCCGGGGGCTGCTCGCGCCGGCGGCCCGGTCGCGGTCGGGCCCTTCGCCGCAGAACGAGCGTCAGCCGCCGGTCGGGGTCGCCATCGGCGCACCGTCGACCAGCAGCGCCGTCAGCAGGATGACCACCGGCTCGTCCCCGGCGTTGGCTCCGTAGTGGGTCACCTGGTCGGTCTCGACCAGCCAACTGCCGGGTGCGATCTCGATCACGGCGGGACCGGTGGTCGTCGTCGTGGCCCCCGACGAATCGGTCACCGCGACGGATCCGCTGACGATGTTGTAGGTGAGGGTCCCCGACTCGACGTAGGCGACCTGGGTACCTTGATGGAAGTGCTGAGCCAGTTGGGCGCCGGGGGCAATGGTGACGCGCTGGAGGTACAGCTGCTGGCCCGGAGCATTGGCGGGTGCTGCCTGACCGAGTTCGTCGCGACGGATCGGCTCGGCCGTGGCCGAGCCGTCGGCTTCGTCGCCGCAGCCGGTGAGACCGAGGGTCGACAGGGCGACGACCGAGAGCGCGGCGAGCAGGGGACGAATCATGTGGGCTCTCCCGAGAGATGGTGTGGGTGACAGCGGCGATGGATCAGACGGTGGATCGTCGAAGCGACCGGTCGTCGACGACGAGTCAGCGTAGTGCCCGTCGTCGCGCGTCGGAGTGGGCGTGAGCGTCTGGCCCGAGCTCGGGTCGCCCGAACTCGGGTCGCTGGTGCTGTTCGTGCTCGGCTGGTCGGCCGGCTGGCTGCTGCTCTGGCGTCCTCGACGTCTTCCGGTCACCTCCGGCCGACGGACCTCGGCGGTGTCGGTGATCGTCCCGGCGCGAGACGAGGCGGGCTCGATCGCCGCGGTCGTGACCGCGGTGCGTGCCGATCTGGCGGTCGGCGACCAGATCATCGTGGTCGATGACCACTCGTCCGACGACACCGCGGCGCTCGCCGCAGCTGCAGGTGCGGTCGTGATCGCCTCGCCCGAGCTGCCTCGCGGGTGGGCGGGGAAGGCACACGCCTGCCATGTCGGCGCCGGCCACGCCTCGGGTGACGTACTCGTGTTCGTCGATGCCGACGTCACGATCGCGCCCGGGACCATGGACTCGCTGGTGGCCGAGGTCGAGCGGTCTCGTGCAGCGCTGGTCTCGGTGCAGCCCTGGCACCGAACGGAGCGACCGGTCGAGCAGGTGAGCCTGCTGTTCAACGTGGTCGCGCTCATGGGGAGTGCAGGCTTTTCGCTGCTCGGCGCACGAGTGTCCACGCATGTTGCGTTCGGCCCGGTTCTCGCATGTCGGCAAGATGAATACGCGCGCGTCGGGGGTCACGCACATCCTGACGTTCGTGGCGCGATTCTCGAAGACATCGCCCTTGCTCGCCGATTCCCGCGGTCGCAGCTGTTCGCCGGACGATCGGGTGGGGTGTCGTTCCGGATGTATCCCGCCGGATTCCGTCAGGCCGTCGAGGGATGGACCAAGGGTGCAGGGATCGGGGTCGACGCGACTCCGTGGTGGGCGCTGCTCGGGGTCATCGCCTGGGTGTCGTCGCTCGCAGGCGGATGGCTGACCTCGCCCTGGTTCGCCGTGGCGTCGGCCCTGCAACTCGCCGTGCTCGCCCGCTGGGTCGGTCGGTTCCGGTGGTGGGCGATCGCACTGTTCCCACTCGCACTCGTCGCATTCGTCGCCATCGTGGCGCGCAGCGTGTGGAGACGGCGGTCCGGTCGCCACGTCACCTGGAAAGGTCGCGCCCTGGTGCCCGACCAGTCGACCGACGCCCGGTGATCAGTCGGTGGCGGCAGCGGCTGACGCGTCGGCCGGCTCGCCGCTCGTCGCTGCCGGGCGTGGTTGGCCCTCGACGAACACCCGGTCGCGGTA
>JBDKIV010000208.1:0-2738 GCA_039796935.1 Actinomycetota bacterium
CCAGCCATTTCGGAAGACGAATCGGAACACTCCCCGCCTCCGTAGCTCAGTGGATAGAGCAACGGTTTCCTAAACCGCAGGTCGCAGGTTCGATCCCTGCCGGGGGCGCCAGAACTGACAGGTCCCGCGCCTCGGTCTCGGGCTGTTCGGGTCTGCTCACCGGGTGCTGTGGTACCGTGCCCGACGGTGGGAACCTTCATCGCGGTGGTCGTGCCGCTCGCCTTTCTCGCCGGTGCGGTGGCGCTCAGCCGAGGCGGTCGGAGAACTGCTCCGCTGGTATTGGGTGCGCTCGTCTGGGGTGTTGCCGTCACCTTCGTCGTCCGGCCGATCAACGACCAGTGGTTGACGGCGTACGGGTACCTGTCGGTCGTCACCGTCGGTGCCCCGATCATCGAAGAGATCGCGAAGAGCTTTGCGCTCCCCGGGTTCATGCGTTCGCGGCGAGCTTCGTGGTTCGTCGACGGGGCGGTGCTCGGTCTTGCCGCCGGCACCGGCTTTGCGATCCGCGAGAACCTCGCGTATCTGTCATCGGCATCCGACGGTCAGGCCATCGGCCTGGCGGTGGCGCGAACCACCTCGACCAACCTGATGCATGCAGGGTGCACGGCGCTCGTGGGTGCGGCGCTCGGTTCGGTACTGGGTCGTCGACTGCACGTGCAGGCCATTGCCTGCCTCGGGTCGCTCGTCGTGGCCATTGGCCTGCACTCGGGGTTCAACCGACTGACCGATGAGTCGTCGTCGGCGCTGTTGGTCACCATGGTCGGTGTGGGCGTGTTCGTCGCTGCGATGGGGATCGTCGCGCTGGGGTTCCCGGTGGCGGGCCGTTGGTCACAGCTCGAGATGAGTCGTCGTGGCCTCAGCGCCGGAGAGCAGGCAGCGCTCGTCGGTGGCGGGTCGGTCGACGACCTGCTCGACGAGTTCGAGCGGCGGTTCGGGGCATCTGCAGTCGAGAGCGCCGAACGACTGATCGTGGTGCAGCGCGAGATCGGTGTGGTCGCCCGCGGCGGTCGATCCGACCCCGAGCGCCTGGCGATGCTGACGGACGAAGCCGACCAGCTGCGTCGCGACGTCGGTGTGTTCCCGATGGCGTGGTTGCGATCGCACCTTCCGGTCGACCCGTCGGCGTCAGGGGTGTGGGCCGATCTGGCACCGGCCATCGACGAATCGCCGGCGACCGGCCAGGCGCCCGGCGGGCTCTGGGCGTCGCTCGATCGCGACGAGCACTGACCGCTCGCCGGTAGCTGTCCGCACAACGATGTCTCATCGTCGCGGGGTCTGGGTACAGACCGGGTGTCAACATCCCAACAGCTAGAGATCGAGGAGGTCCACATGTTGATGCAGAGTGATCCCTTCCGTGAGTTCGACACCCTCTTCAATCGGGTCGCCGGACGGAGTTCGTCCGGCACAGCGATGGAGATGGATGCATTCCGTCGAGGAAACGACGTGTGGGTGCAGCTCGATGTGCCGGGTGTGAAGTCCGACGACATCGACATCACCGTCGAACGCAACGTGCTGACGATCGGCGCCCAGCGCAACTGGCAGCGCGAAGAGGGCGATCAGTCCTACCTCGCCGAACGGGCGCGAGGCTCGTTCCGCCGTCAGATACAACTCGGGGACGGCCTTGATCTCGAACACCTCGAGGCTGACCTTCATGACGGCGTGCTCACGGTTCGCATCCCGGTCGCCGAGACGGCGAAGCCGCGCAAGGTGCCCGTTGGCCAACGTGCCAGTGCGCCGGAAGCCATCGAGGCGAGCACCGCATGAGCTGAACCGACAGCGAGCACGGCTCGCGGCCGAGGAGCCGGGACGATGTTTCGTCGGCGTCGTGGATGGGAAGGCGCCGGGGCAATGGAGTGTCACCGGGTGGCCCGACACGTGAGGGCGGCGTTCGACGCGTCGTGCGAGGCCCCGTCTCGCATGCGCGCCGTCGCCCGAGCCGCGCTCGCCAACGGTTCGTCCGAGCTGCGCGCCGATGTCGAGATTGCGGTCAGCGAGCTCGTCTCGAACGTCGTCGAGCACGCCGGCACCGCCGGGACGCTGACCGTGACGACCTACGGTGAGAGTGCCGTGCTCGTCATGGTCTCCGACAACGTGACGTCGTGGGGTCGGCGGCAACGCCGGTCACGGCCCGGAGACCCCGTTGCTGACGGTCCCGTTCCTGGGGGTCCCATTCCTGGGGGTCCCATTCCTGGGGGTCGCGGTCTCGGGATCGTCGATGCCCTGGCCGACGAGTGGGACGTCGACCGTGGTCCTCGGGGAAAGGTCGTGTGGGCCTACTTCAACAGATCGGGTGTGGCCGGACACGAATCGCCGACCGCGAACACCATCCGATCCGGACGGATGACGGCGACGTCACCTCGAGCATGGTCGAGGAGCGCGGAGAGCTCGGGGTGACGTTCGGCCGAGAGCAGGACTGCACCACGGGCTGCCCAGGCGGCGGCTGCGTCGGTGGCGAGGTGGTGGTCGTGTCGGGCCACGACCGCGAACCGAGGGCCGATGACGTCGTCGGATGGGCGGCCTTCGAGCACGACCTGGACCGACTGTCCGCCGCCTCCTTCGCCGATCAGCGGTCCGGGGGTCAACGGGGCGGTCGGCGGCGCGTCGTTCGGCGCCGTCGACCCGCCCGACCGATTGGCGAGCATCGCTGCGTCGCGCTCGGCGGCGACCGCTCGGTCGGTGGTGCAGATCATCCGCCCGAACCCGACAGCCAACTCGATGATGCCGCGCACGTGCGGCTC
>JBDKIV010000209.1:0-4065 GCA_039796935.1 Actinomycetota bacterium
GGCACCGCCCGATCCTCTGGCACATCATGAAGCACTACTCGCACTTCGGGTTCGATGACTTCGTCCTCTGTCTCGGCTACAAGGGCGACGTCATCAAGCGGTACTTCAGCGAGGCGCTCGATGAATCGGGCGACATCACGGTCGACTTCCCGAGCGGATCGATCGAACGGCATCCCGCAACCCGCGAACCATGGCGCGTGACCATGGTCGACACGGGCCCCCACACCGAGACGGCGGGCCGACTGGCGAAGGTGCGCGATCGTCTCGGCGACGAGCCGTTCATGATGACCTATGGCGACGGAGTCGCCGACGTCGACCTCCGCGGGCTCCTCGAGTTCCATCGCTCCCACGGGCGGCTGGCCACGGTGACGGCCGTTCACCCGATCGCCCGGTTCGGTCAACTCCAACTCGACGGCGACTCGGTCGTCCGCTTCGACGAGAAACCCCAACTCGACCAGGGCTGGGTGAACGGCGGCTTCTTCGTGCTCGAACCCGAGGTGTTCGACTTCATCCCCGGTGACGTCGACTGGGCACGGGAACCGCTCGAGTGTCTGGCCGCTGCCGGCCAACTGGCGGCCTTCCGCCACGAGAGCTTCTGGCAGTGCATGGACACGCTGCGCGACAAGATGCTGCTCGACGACCTCTGGCAGCGCGGCAAGGCACCGTGGAAGGTGTGGTCATGAGGGTGCTCCTCACCGGCGCCGACGGCTACATCGGAGTGAGGATGGCCGACGTCCTCATCGGCCGCGGGCACGAGGTGGTCGGCCTCGACAGCGGCTTCCACCGAGCCGGCTGGTTGTACCACTCGACCGACCGGCGCCCGTACCTGCTCACTCGGGACACCCGCGACGTGACGGTGGACGACCTCCGCGGGTTCGATGCCGTGGTCCATCTTGCCGAAGTGTCGAACGACCCGGTCGGAGAGCTCAACCCCGAGATGACGGTCAACATCAATCATCATGGAACGGTCCGACTCGCCCGACTCGCCAAACGGGCCGGGGTCGAGCGATTCATCCACATGTCGAGCTGCAGCGTCTACGGGGCATCCGGCGACACCCCGAGTCGCGAGACGGACCCGACCGATCCGCTCACCTCGTACGCCCAGTGCAAGGTCCTGGTCGAACGAGACGTGTCACGACTCGCGGATGACTCGTTCTCGCCGACGTTCATGCGCAATGCAACGGCCTACGGAGCATCGCCACGGCAGCGTTTCGACCTGGTGGTGAACGACCTCGCGGCCACTGCCTTCCTGTACCGAGAAATCCGTATGGCCAGTGACGGCACTCCGTGGCGACCCTTCGTGCACGTCCTCGACATCGCGAACGCAGCGGCATGCATCCTCGATGCGCCGCGAGCTTCGGTCCACGACGAGATCTTCAACGTCGGCTCGAACGAACAGAACCACCAGGTGCGCACGATCGCCGAGATCATCGCCTCACTCGTGCCGGCGTGCACGCTCCGCTTCGGCGATTCGTCCGCCGATCGCCGGAACTACCGAGCGGACTTCACGAAGATCCACGAACAGCTGCCGGGATTCTCGTGCGCATGGGACGTCGAACGGGGTGTTGCGGAGATGCTCGCGATCTTCGGTCGCATCGGGCTCGACGAAGAGCTCTACCGGTTTCGCGGTCACACACGGATCAAACAGATCCGACAACTGCTCGACACCGCTCAGGTCGACGACGACCTCGTCTGGACCGGCTGAATCGTCGACGCCCCACTCGAACGATGCAGCTGACCCCGACCTCGATCGATGGCGCATGGACCATCGACCTCGACCGCCAGGTCGATCGGCGCGGCTGGTTCGCACGCGCCTTCTGTGTCACGGAACTGGCCTCGATCGGGCTCGACCCGGTGGTGCGCCAAGCCAACATCTCCCACACCGAGCAGGCTGGAACTGTGCGCGGGCTGCACTTCCAGTACCCGCCTGCCGACGAGAGCAAGGTCGTTCGTGTGATGAGCGGAGCGATCAGCGACGTGATCGTCGATCTGCGCCCCGAGTCGGCCACGTTCCTCGACCACATCATGATCGAGCTCTCCGCGCACTCCGGTCGGGCGTTGATCGTCCCGCCCCGCTGCGCTCACGGGTTCATGACGCTCACCGATCAGGTCGAGGTGCTGTATCTGATGAGCCGCGACCATGCCCCGAACGACGAGGGGGGCCTTCGCTTCGACGACCCCGACCTGGCGATCGAGTGGCCGCGAACAGCGAGCCTGCTGTCGGACCGAGATGCAGCATTCCCGACCGTACGGCACCAACGCGCCACCATCGCTGCGCGGATGGCGGCGGGGGCACCTGTGCTGCCGATCCCTCACGGGTAACGCGACGCCATCCAGTCGGCGACGATCCCGAGCGCTTCCCTGCGATGCCCCTCGAGATAGTGGGGCGCACCCTTCAGTTCGACATAGGTGGTGTCGGCGGCACCGGCGTTGTCGACGATCTCCTTGGCCTGCCACACGCGGATCTCGGTGTCCGCCGTCGGATGGAGCAGGATCGTCGGGACCGTCACACGAGGCATGGTGTCGGCCAGCTTGGCGTGGCTCGACAGACCGGACCAGGTGCTCAACCACCCTCGAGCCGTCATCGTCCGGGCGAGGCCACCACGTCCGTAATTGGCGTCGAACGGGTCCGGGAACGCGAACAGCGAACCCATCGGGCGCTCATCGGGGTCGATGGAGAGATCGAGATACGCCGGATCGGCGAGCGTGCGATAGATCGTCAGGTACTTCGTGAACACCGCCCGTCGGCGGTGCTCGCGCCACAGCGCCGGTGAGACCGACTTGTCGATCGTCCGGAGCATCCCGGCCGACTGCGCGGACTCGTCGATGCTCGCCTTCGCCAGCGCATCGATCCTCGCCACGCGGGCCACCTGCGCAGCCCGGTACGTCGCCAGCCACGCCGGGTCGTACTCGCACGGCTCGGGCCAGGGGCGCCAGCCGTTGTCAGGGTTGTACATGTCGAGTTCGGGCACGGTCGCGAACGGGTCCGCCTCGTCCGCGACGCTGGGATCGATCACCTGCAGCATGAACACCCCTTCACCCGGATGCGCTGCCATACCGATCCAGCCGTCACCGATGCCGAGTTCGGCCTGGGCGAGCGCCATCAGACTGCCGCCGCCGGAGTTACCCAGCAGCACCACCGCTTCGGCACCTCGACGGCGCATCTCGTCGTGGACCGTCTTGACATCGATGATGCACGACTCGTGCAGGCAGTCGGTGTCGTTGTTCATGTAACGCGTACCGAACCCGAGCACGGCATAACCGGCGGCCGCCAAGAGCGGACAGGCGTAGTGGACACTGAAATCGCCTCGTGGGTGACTGAGGATGACTGCCGTCTTCCACGGTCGGCCGTGCGGCGGCGTCCACAGCACACCGCGTACGAGCGCCCCGTCGGGACTGACGAGACGGATCGACTCGCGCGGGATCTCGACGCCGGGGTCGTCCTCGGGTAGCGGCCAGTAGTTCAGGCCGAAGGGTCGAGATCCACCGAGGTGCGCATCGAGCGGTGTCATGCCCCGACGTTAGGACGGCGTGCGCGGCCGCAGCGTGCCGGACGCGGAACGGGCGGCCCCGAAGGGCCGCCCGTTCCTCAACGGTCCGTGCGAGCGATGCTCAGCTCGACTGGATCTTGATTTCGATGTCGACCCCGGCCGGCAGTTCGATGCGCTGCAGGCTGTCGATGGTCTTCGCGTTCGGGTCGACGATGTCGATGAGACGCTTGTGGACGCGCATCTCGAAGTGCTCGCGCGAGTCCTTGTCGATGTGCGGTCCGCGGATGACCGTGTAGCGATGCTTGTCGGTCGGCAGCGGGATCGGGCCACGGATCGTGGCGTTGGTACGGGTGACCGTCTCGACGATCTTGCGAGTCGACTGATCGATGATCTCGTGATCGAATGCCTTGAGGCGGATGCGGATGCTGGATTGAGCCATGTCGTCGTCTCAGTTCACTTGGTGATCTTGGTGACGCGGCCGGCGCCCACGGTACGACCACCCTCGCGAATCGCGAAACGCAGCCCCTCATCCATCGCAATCGGCTTACCAAGCTCCACCGTGATCGACACATTG
>JBDKIV010000210.1:0-9411 GCA_039796935.1 Actinomycetota bacterium
AGATCGTCCAACGCGCCGGGCGACATCATCACAACGCAGTCCGACCCGGACCTGTCCGCGGCCGGGACGGCGACGAGCACTCGTGCGATGTCGGCGAGCGACACGCTGGCAGCTGCGCCAGCGGTCACCGTGCCGAGCCCGGCGAGCAGGCCCTGGGGCTCGGTGGTTCCGCCTCCGCCCCACAGGTCGGTGCTCAGCTTGCGGGCGGACATGGGGTCGTGGGTTCAAATCCCGCCAGCCAGCCAGACGAAGGAAGGCCCAGGTCAGAGCACCTGGGCCTTCTCGCGTTGTGGGGTTCGGGTCGGTGACCTGCGCAAACGCAGCGATCCGGCCCGTTCGCGTCACGACGCGTGGGTGTCTCGTCGAACCGATCGGCCTCGCCGCCGGTGAGCGTCAGCGACTCGGATCAGCCGATGTCCGGCTCGACCGAGCGTGTGCGGTCGATGCACGCCTCGAGCTCGTCGCGCAGGCGTTGCGGTAGTTGCCCGGCGGCTTCCGCCGCGAGCTCGCGGATCGGGGCTCGGACCACCCGTGACTGTTGCTCGTTGCAGATGAGGACCGCCTGTGGGTCGGCCTCGAACGATCCGTCGGCACGTTCGGTGAACCGAACCGATGCGAGCAGACCGTCGAGGGTGCGGAGGTCCTCGTAGCGGCCGGTTCCCGGACGACCCATCCCCGAGACGAAGTTGCCGAGGCTCCAGTACACGGGAGTGCTGCCGACGAACTCGTACGGTTGGACGACGTGGGGGCCGTGCATCAGCACGAGGTCGATGGGTGCCGCGGCGATGAGCTCCTCGACGAACTGTCGGTCGGCGTCGGTGGGCCCGGTCAGCAGTTCCTTACCGACGTGCAGGCTCACGACGACGATCTCCGCTCCCTGCGCACGGAGCAGGTCGACCTCATCGGCCAGAGCCGTTGCCGACGTGGCTCGCCGGAGCATCCACCCGGCGGGCGGCACGGTGTTCCAGTTCTTGGTGAACGACAGGTGCCCGACGGCAACCCCTGCAATGTCGACCAGTGGGGTTCGTGCCTCGTCCTCGGTGCGTGCGGTTCCGACATGGCTGATGCCGGCAGCGTCGAGGGCGTCGAGCGTGCTCTCGATGCCGGCCGCGCCGAGGTCGTAGGCATGATTGGAGGCGGTGCTGCACCGATCGAATCCCGTCGCGGCGAGCGCTGGGGCGATCTCGAACGGTGCCAGCAGCAGGTTTCCTCCGAAATCCGATCGGCCGTACACGCCCGATGACTGGTCGGGTCGACCGATGGGCAACTCGGCGTGACAGATGGCGAGGTCCGCCGCACCGATGATCGGAGCCACCGGAGCGAAGAGGGGAACGAAGTCGAACCGTTGTCCCGGTCCGGCCGCGGTCCGGCCGGCTTGGTCGACCCATCCCTCGTTGAGGACGTCTCCGCCGGCGATGAGGGTGAGGGTCCGAGGCGGCAGGGTCGTCGTCGTGACGACCGTGGTGCTGGTGCTGCTGGTGCTGCTGGTGCTGTTGGTCGGGTCAGCGGTGGCGGCGGTGGCAGCGACGGACCCAGGTGGGGTCACGGGCGCTCGTGACGGTGCACCGACGTCAGCCGGGGCGGACGCGCACGCTGCGATCACCATGGCGCACGCGGTCACTCCGAGTCGGCGCAGCACGCCGACACCGTAGTGGAGCTCCAGAGCGTGCGACACTGAAAGGATGGAGATGCGTTCGGGTGCCGGGGTGGTCGTCCAGCCGATGACCGGTGTCATCGGTGCGCGGGTGTGCGCGGCGGATGGGGGATGGCTCGACCTGACCCGGATCGACGACGAGACGCTGGTCGAGCTCAGACGAGCCGTGTGCGAGTACGGGGTCGTGGTGGTCGATCGGCAGCAGTTCGATCCGGCGAGCCAGACGGCGTTCACGCGCCGGCTCGGTCCCGATGCACCCGTTCATTTCGTCGACTCGATGCCCGGGCATCCCGGGGTGATCCGAGTGCTGAAAGAGGCAGCCGACGGGGCAGCGTTCAACTTCGGAGGCGCTTGGCACAGCGATTTCAGTTTCGAGTCGTCGCCCCCCAGTTTCACCGTGCTGCACGCCGTCGACGTGCCCGACTACGGGGGTGACACGGTCTGGGCCTCGATGTACGCAGCGTGGGAAGCCTGTCCGCCTGCGATGCAGGAGCGTCTCGCAACGCTGGTGGCACTGCACACGGCGCGTGATGCGTACTCGCCGAAGATGCAGGACCTGCACAACGGCCTGTCGTCGATGCGGATCGTCTGCGACGAATCGGCGAACGATGTGCAGGCGCACCCACTCGTGACGGTCCACCCCGAGACAGGCCGGACGGTGCTGTCGTTCAACAGCGCCTACGTCAGGGATCTGCGCGGCGTGGACCCCGACGATGTCGGGTCCCTCCTCGCCTGGCTGCATCGGCACACCACCGACATCCGATTCACGGTGCGTCACCGGTGGGCAGCGGGCGATGTCGTCATCTGGGACAACCGCTGCACGCAGCACATCGCCCTCAACGACTACGCCGGATCCCGTCGTGAGCTGCACCGGACGACCGTTGCCGGCACCGTACCGCGGCCCGCGTCGCCGGCAACTGCTGCGGTCTGAGACCGAAGCGGTCGTCGTTCACCGGTGTCGACGTTCGAGATCATCGCCATCGTGCTTGCCGGAGTGGCTGCGGGCACGATCAATGCCGTGGTCGGATCGGGGTCGCTGATCACGTTCCCGACGCTCGTCGCGCTCGGTCACCCTCCGCTGCTCGCCAACGTGTCCAACAACATCGGGCTGGTGCCGGGTTCGGTCTCGGGGGTGTACGGCTACCGACGCGAACTCCGTGGTCAGGCGCATCGGCTGCGGCGCCTCGTTCCTGCCTCGATGCTCGGAGGGCTGACGGGGTCGGCTCTGCTGCTGGTGCTTCCGAGCGGTGTCTTCCGGCGTGTGGTCGTCGTCTTGATCGTCGTCGCCTTGATGCTGGTGATCGCGCAGCCGACGTTGGCGCGACGGCTGGCCCGTCGCGGGTCGCCGGCCACGCTGAAGCAGGACGTGTCGATCGTCCTCGCCGCGCTGGTGTACGCGACGGGGGTGTACGGGGGTTACTTCGGGGCCGCGCAGGGGATCGTCCTGATCTCGATCCTCGGTGTCTTCGTCGCCGATCACCTCCAGCGGCTCAACGCCTGCAAGAACGTGCTCGCCGGCTCCGTCAACGCCGTGGCATCGGTCGTGTTCATCGTGTCGACCGATGTCGACTGGGGGATCGTGGGCCTCATCGCGATCGGTTCGACTGCGGGTGGGCTGATCGGGGCGAAGGTGGGTCGGCGCCTCGACCCGAGGCTGCTCCGTGCGCTGATCGTCGTCGTTGGCGTCACGGCACTCGTTCGTCTGCTCTGATGGAGGACCTATGTCGCTTCGTCCAGCCGTCCTACGTGTCATCTCCGAGCCTGCCCGACAGATCGACGTCGTGCACGAGACGGACATCTTGGTGGTCGGCTCGGGACCGGCCGGTCTCGCTGCAGCGATCGCTGCAGCACGCGCAGGCGGTGAGGTCACGCTGGTCGAGCGGTTCGGTTGTTTCGGGGGCAACATCACCACGGTCGGGGTCGAGGGAATGGCCTGGTACCGACATGAGGCGACGATCGAGGCAGGAGGGCTCGCCCGAGAGTTCGAGCAGCGTGCCTACGACATGGGTGCAGCTGTGCCCGAGAGCCAGTCGTTGTCGTACGAGATCGACTCCGAGGGTTTCAAGGTGGTCGCCGACACCCTCGTGACCGAGGCAGGCGTACACCCCATGCTGCATCGCACCGTGGTCGCCCCCCTGATGGATGGCGCCGATGTGATCGGTGTCGTCACCGAGTCGAAAGCCGGTCGCGAGGCGCTGATCGCACGACGCGTGATCGACGCGAGCGGCGACGCGGACGTCGCTCACCGGGCAGGCGCTCCCACCGTCATGACGCCGCGCGAACAGATGATGGCGGTGTCGGTGATGTTCCATGTCGCTGGTGTGGACAAGCGTTCGTTCCTGCGAGGCGTTGCCGACGACCCGCAGACGTACGCCGACTGGGCCGGCTCTGGCGAGTGGAGCATCGAGACGAGCGGTGTGGAAGACGACATGTTCTCGCCGTTCCTGCACAAGCCGTTCCAGCGAGCGATGGCCGATGGCGTCATCCCCGCGGATCTGACGACGATCGCCGGAACCTGGGGGGCGGTGCACGACACCGGCGAACTGACTTACATGAACCTGATCCATCTGAGCGGCTTCGACGGAACCGACCCCGACGACTTGACGAGAGCAGAGATGGAGGGTCGTCGCCAGGCGCTGTTCGCGATCGAGGCGCTCAGGAGGTACACCCCCGGCTGCGAGGGGGTGCGTCTGCGCAACTTCGGGATGACCCTCGGAGTGCGCGACACGCGCAAGATCCGATCGGTCTACGACCTGACGGAGTCCGATGTTCGCGGCGAAGGGCGTTTCGACGACTCGATCGGCATCTTCCCCGAGTTCATCGACGGGTACGGTGTCTTGATCCTGCCGACCACGGGTCGCTACTTCCAGCTCCCGTACCGGAACCTCCTGCCGAAGGTCGTCGGCAATCTGCTCGTGTGCGGTCGTTCGACCGGGGGTGACCGGATCGCCCACGCGGCATCGCGCAACATGGCGTGCTGCGCGGTGCTCGGCCAGGCCGCCGGTATTGCCGCGGTGCAGTCGCTACGAGACGCATGCACACTCGACGAGGTTCGTGTCGAGCGCGTGCAGGACGAACTCGATCGTCAAGGCGTTCGGTATCGCTGACGGCCGTTTCATGGCCGCCGGCGATAGCGGCGAGCCTCAGACCCCGGCACCGGCCTTCGCGAACCGGCGAAGTGCGTCGCCCATCCGCTCGCGGTAGGCAACGCCGGAGAGCACGACGTCGACCATCGTGAGCGAGGTGTGCGTGTGGCCGCGGGCGACGACATGCTCGACGACGTTGCCGTTGGCCCGCAGGGCGTCGGCATAGGCGTTGCCCTCGTCGCGCAGTGGGTCGAATTCGCAGGTGACGATCAGTGCCGGGGGAAGCCCCGTGAGGTCGTCGGCCCGCAACGGTGCGACCCGCGGATCGCGGCGATCGGCGGGGTCGACGTAGTGGTCGAAGAACCACGTCATCAAGCCCGCGGTGAGGACGTAGCCGTCGCCGTTGTCGATGTACGAGCCGCTCTGGAGGTCACTGTCGGTGACGGGCGTGAGGAGCATCTGCCCGGCGATGCGCGGACCGCCGTGGTCGCGTGCGAGATGGCACACGACCGTGGCCACGTTCGCCCCGGCGCTCCATCCTGCGACCGACAGTTGTCCGGGGATCCCGCCGAGTTCGGCCGCGTGGTCGGCAACCCACCTGAGCGCAGCGAAGCCGTCGTCGATGGCGGCGGGGAATCGGTGCTCGGGTGCGTGGCGATAGTCGACCGAGACGATCAGCGAGTCGCCGCGGACGCAGAGATCGCGGCAGAAGGGATCGTCCGAGTCGTGGCTGCCGAGCACCCATCCGCCGCCGTGGAAGTAGACCACGACCGGGTGTGGCCCAGCGGTGGCCGGGCGGTACAACCGATATCGGAGGTCACCGCCGTCTGCTCCGGGAAGCACCCCGTCGGCGATCTCGCCCACGGCGGGTCCGGGTGGCCTGACCGCGGACGACGCATCCATGAAGGCCCGAGCATCGGATGCCGACATCGACTCGATGGGCGGAAGGCCCATCGAAGCCATCATCTCGAGGACCATGGCGACGTCGGGCTGCACACGACGGACCACGCCGTCGTTGCACTGAGCGCCCGACGGACCGTCGAGGCGGAAGCCGAGGTAGTTGCGTTCGACCACCTCGTCGCAGGCCAGTCGGTAGGGACCGACGCCACCGACGTACGGCAGGAACACGCGGGGCTTGCCCGGCACGTTGGCGCCCATGTACCACGAGTTCGCCGTCGGGTACAGCGTGATCGCAGCGCAGTCGTTGACGTGCTCGATCCAACCGAGTTCGGCCTGCTCGGTGGGTTCGATGGTCGTGTAGCCCGATGTCCGCAGGTCGTCGATGCAGTTGCTGACCCAGTCGACGTGCTGCTCGATCGACACCGCCATGTTGGACAGCACCGACGGGCTGCCCGGTCCGGTGATGGTGAAGAAGTTGGGGAACCCCGTGGTGGTGAGACCGAGGTAGTTCGCGGGGCCGTGTTCCCATTTCTGCTTGAGCGTCACGCCGTCCTTGCCCGTGATGTCGACGGCGACGAGAGCACCCGTCATGGCGTCGAAGCCCGTCGCGAAGACGATCGCGTCGAACTCGATCGACTCGTCGGCGAGGTCGATCCCGGTCTCGGTGATGGCGACGATGGGCGTCGAACGCAAGTCGACGAGGCGGACGTGCTCGAGGTTGTAGGTGGCGAAGTAGTTCGTGTCGAGACACGGCCGCTTGGTGCCGAAGTAGTGGTCCTTCGGGCAGAGCAACTCTGCGGTGACGGGGTCGTCGACGATGCCACGGATCTTCTCGCGCAACATGTCGGCGACGATGGCGTTGGCCTCGGGGCTGATGGCGATGTCGTTGAACACCCCGAGGATCTCGAACAGTTCGCCGGCCTCCCAGGCGGCTTCGAACCGCTCCCGTCGGAGTTCGGGCGACGACAGCAGTGCGCTGTGTTCGGTCGGCTCGCCGGGAATGCCGCCGCGGGAGAGTTTCGCGGCGGCGCGGTACCCGTCACGGTCGGCCTCGAGTGGCGCCCGCTTCTCTGGGCGAACGGGTCCGTTGTGGGCGGGAACCGAGAAGTTCGGGGTGCGCTGGAAGACCGTGAGTTGGGCGGCCTGCTGGGCGATGAGGGGGATCGACTGGATGCCGGACGACCCTGTGCCGATGACGGCGACCCGTTTGCCCGTGAAGTCGACGCCTTCGTGTGGCCAGCGCCCGGTCGAGTACACCTCGCGGCCGAAGCGCTCGGCGCCGTTGATGTCGACGTCTTTCGGGACGGACAGGCAGCCGGTGGCCATGATGTAGTACTGGCAGTTGATCACTTCACCAGCACGCGTGTGCACGTTCCAACGGCCGCTGCTGTCGTCCCAGATCGCCTCGTCGACGGCTGTGCCGAAGTCGATGTCCTTGCGGAGGTCGTATCGATCGGCGATGAACTGGAGGTACCGCAGGATCTCCGGCTGTGTGGCGTACTTCTCGGACCAGGTCCAGGCGGTCTCGAGTTCGGGATCGAACGTGTAGGTGTAGTCGGTGGTCGGGATGTCGCAGCGGGCTCCCGGGTAGCGGTTCCAGTACCACGTGCCCCCCACGTCGTCGCCCGTCTCGAGTACCCGGGTGGACACTCCGAGTGCTCGCAGCCGGTGGAGGAGGTAGAGGCCGGAGAATCCTGCCCCGACGACGACGGCATCGACGATGCTCGAACGATCGTGGTGTGCGGTGGCGCTGTCGGTCATGGAGAACCCCCTGTGTGTGACGTCGACGGCCCCCGCCGTCAACCCGTCTGGTCACATTGTCACAGACGGAGGTCCTCAGTCTCTCAGCCGAGGGGGCGCTCGTCGATGATGCCGTACTTGACGGCCGCCGCGGCCGCCTCGGCACGATTGGTCACGTGCAGCTTCCGGTAGATGCTGCTCGTCTCGCGTCGGATGGTGGCAAGGCTGTAGTGGAGGTCGACGGCGATCTGGGCGTTGCTGCGGCCGGCGATCATGCGCTGCAGCACCTCCACCTCTCGGTCGGTGAGGTCGAGGGTCGGCCGGTGATGGTGGGCGTTCGGTGGCGTCGCTGCGGCGTCGGCCAACGATGGTGGGTAGGCCATGGCGTGCCGCACCCGCTCGGCGATCTCGGCGTCGCGATCGGCTGCCGAGAGGTCGCCGACGATGTGGTGCAGCGCAGAGGTGACCTCGGCGACGGGCCCGGCCGGCCAGAGGCATTCGGCGTCGATCGCGTACCGTGCACTCCACGGGGCGAGGACCTCGACGAACCGCCGGCTCTGCTCGCGATGGCCGAGCGCCGCCGCAGCGCGACCGGCGAGTGTGCCGGTGACGAGCATGCTCGCCTCTTCGTCGAGCGGCAGGCGGATCGAGTCGAGCAACTCGACGGCGATCTCGTGCTTGCCGCCCACCGCAGCGATCAGAGCTCCGGCCGCGCGGGCGAGCGTGTGCTGGAATTCGAAACGTCCGTGCTCGACGAGCGGAGCCAGCAACTCGAGGCCGCTGCCGACGTCTGCTTGGAGCACGAAGAAGATCGTCGAACTCACGTGGCTCCCGGGGACGTCACCTCGAGCCGCCGCGTGTTCGGCCCGGTGCTGTGCACCGACCATGGCCTGGAAGTCCCCGTCCAACGCGGCGCGTGTCGCTTCCATGCTCGATGCTCGCCAGATGAGTCGCGGCTCGGTCGAGCGCTCGGCCGCCCACGACGCCATGATGACCGCCTCTTCGAATCCGTTGCGGTTGCCTGCTTCGAGTTCGTCCGTCGCCTTGCGCAGGCCGGCCTCGACGAGGAGGTCGAGCGAGCGGAGCCGTTGCGCGAGCGCGAGTGCCTCGGCCGAGATCAGCAGCCGCCGTTGGAGGTGGCGCGGGGCGCGATGGGTGTTGCGCCATGCCAAGAGCGCGAGGAGGAGCGCCTCGGCGTCGTCGCAACTGCGGGCGATGGTGATGGCCCGCTCGGCGATGGGTTGGGCGATGTCGGGTCGCGTCTCCCAACTCCATTCCCGCTCGCCGTCGAAACCGGTCGGGACCCGCATCTCGACCACGGAGCGCACGGCGAGCACTCTGGCGAGCGCAGCCTGGCTCGGCTCGGCCCGCTCCGCTGCAGCGAGGAGCGGAGCTGCAGCGGTGTCGTTCGAGCGCCAGTCGGGCGGATAGGCGTAGCGGACTGCTGCCTCCGCCAGGTCGTCAGCGCGGTGGAGTCGGGCGGCGAGGTGCGCCGCCGTCGTCGAGATCGTCGCAGCGGCTGCGAGGTCGCCCTGGCGGTGGCGGGCCTCTGCGCGCCCCAGGAGACAGCGGAGGCGGCGAACGTCGTCGTCCAGTCGGTCGTGGGCGTATGCGAGGAGTCGGTCGGCATCGTCGAACGCGAGCAGCCGGAGCGCTTCGAAGCCAGCGGTCTCGGCCATGCCGGCGACGTGGGAATCCCCGAACGTGTCGCCGGCCAGCATCGCGTGGTGGACGATGGTGCTGGGTGCCGCGTCGGGACTACCCATCAGGGCACCGGCGATCCGTCCGTGAAGCTCGCGTCGGCGTTCCTCGGTGAGGTCGGCCATCATCTGCTCGGCCGCGCGGGTGTGCAGCACCGGTACCGCGGTGTCGTCGATCTGCGGGTGCAGGAGGCGGAGGTGGCTCGCCGCCTCGATCGCGGCGTCCAGTTGTTCGACCGAGCATCCGGCGGCAGCGAGTGTCGTGGCGGTGTCGGCGTCTCCCAACAGTGTTGCGATGAGGAGCAACTCGCGTTGTGAGGCGGTCAGACGC
>JBDKIV010000211.1:0-6262 GCA_039796935.1 Actinomycetota bacterium
CGCCGCTCACCAGATGCCGCCGTTCATGGGTCAGGGGATGTGCAGCGGGGTCCGTGACGCAGCGAACCTCGCCTGGAAGCTCGCCGAGGTCATCGCGACGGAGTCGGCCGGCGACCCGTCCGCCACGGCATCGGAGCGGCTCCTCGACAGCTACGAACTCGAGCGGCGCCCGCACGTCGAGGCGGTGACAGCTCTGTCGATCCAGGCGGGCAGCCTGCTGTCGGTGCTGGCCGCCGACCCAAGGGCGACGCCGACCGCGGATGCCCCCGACCCGCAGCGCTGGTCGCGATTGCCGGGCCTCGACCTCGGTGGCGGCTTCCCCGTCGGCCACCTCGTCCCACAACCCGACCGGCTCGACGACCGCCTCGGCGACGGCTGGGTCTGGATCGCGAGTGACGATTCGTTCGTCGCCCCCGACGGCCTCCCGGTCGTGGTGCATGCTGCAGCGACCTACGGTCGGTCTGCCGTCCTCGTCCGGCCCGATCGCTACATCGCCGCCGCCGTCGACGCTCGCTGACGCGTCCTGACGCGCCGGCGGGTCCTCAGCGCGCCAGCAGTTCGGCCGGGCAGCGCTTGATCCCGTTGATGAAGTTGCTGCGCAGCCGTTCGGGTGGTTCGACCAGGCGGATCGCGCCGACACGTGCGACCAGCGCCTCGAGCAGCACCCTGACCTCGAGCCGGGCCATCCACTGGCCGAGGCACAGGTGGGGGCCGCCACCGCCGAAGGTGACGTGCCGGTTCGGCGTGCGGCCGATGTCGAAGCGGTGCGGGTCGGTGAACTCGCCGGGATCACGGTTGGCGGCGATGTACCAGGTGACCACCTTGTCGCCGGCGGCGATCGGTGTCCCCCCGATCTCGGTGTCGACGGTCGCCGTCCGGCGGAAGTGGATCTGTGGGCATGCCCACCGCAACACCTCCTCGACCGCCGTGTCGAGCAGCGACGGGTCGGCCCGCAGCCGCTCGAGCTGGTCGGGATGTTCGGCGAATGCGATCAGGGCCTGCGTGAGCGAATGGCGGGTGGTCTCGTTCCCGGCGATCAGCAGCAGCAGCAAGAAGGTGCCCCGCTCGCGTTCGGAGAGCGCGACACCATCGACGACGGCATCGGCGAGGACCGAGACCGGATCGGAGCCGGGCGAGCGCCTCCGTTGCGCAGCCAGCCGTTCGACGTAGTCGAAGACCTTCAGCGAGACCGGGCTGCGGAACGGCAGCAGGCGGTACGGGTCGGTGTCGGCCAGGTCCGAGACCGTGTCGAAGTGCTCGTGGTCGACGAAGTCGGGATCGGCGTTGTAGACGATCTGATCGGTCCAGTGGAACAGTGCCGGCGCATCCTCGAGTGGGACGTCGAGGATGTCGATCAGCATGCGGATCGGGAGTTCGCGGGCGAGCCGATCGACGACATCGACCGCCGGCCCGCCGACGACACCGTCGAGCAACTGGCCGACGAGGGTTGCGGCGCCAGCGGCATAGCGCTCCATCGTCGGCTTGGCGAACGCCGGGTTGACCAGTTGACGAAGCCGGGTATGGCGCGGCGGGTCGGTCTCGAGCATGGTCTTGCGCGCCACGAGTGCATCGGGGGCGAGTTCTTCGATCTCGGTACCGCCGAGCTCACTCGAGAAGGTCCGCCAGTCCTTGTGGACGGCAACGATGTCGGCGTGGCGGGTGAGTGACCAGAACCCGCTGCCGTGATGGCCATTGTGAGCGCCCTCGGCGACCCATGCCACCGGTGCCTCGCTGCGGAACCGGTCGTAGGCATCGAATGGGACACCTCGTTCGTAGACGTCGTGCGAGACGATGTCGAGACCCGGGATCGACTCGGGGCGGGATGTCGACGTCACGAGGCCACCGAGTCGAGGAACCAGTCGAACAGGGCCCCAGCATGGCGCGCCGCCGTCGACCCGTGACGCTCGAACCCGTCGAGCAGCGCCTCGGCCGTCGTCGACCGCTGGGCGAAGTACGCCGGCGAGCACTTCGACGTCCAGGCGGCGACCAGGTCGAGCGTCACCTCGGGATGGAACTGGACCCCGACCGTGCGGCCGATCCGGAACGCCTGCGGACAGAGGTCGTTGTGGGCGAGGATCTCGGCACCATCGGGCAGCACGCACCGGTCGTCGTGCCACGAGAACCACGGCCCGGCCGCCACCGGGAACGAGGCCGCGCACTGGTAGTGGTACCAGCCGATCTCGTGCTCGGGCGCTCGCTCGACCGACCCGCCGAGTGCTGCAGCGATGGCCTGCGCACCGAAGCAGATGCCGAACACCGGCACGTCACCGGCATGGGCCACCCGCAACAGCTCGAGCTCGCGCCCGACCCACGAGCCGATCGTGGCGTGGTCGTAGACACTGTGCACCGAGCCGAGCGGGACGATGACGTCGTACGTCGTCGGGTCGGGGAAGGCGACGTCGCTCATCGTCGATCCGGCCTGCATCACCTGCACGACGTCGACGTCGAACCCGCGATCACGCAGATGATCGCCGACCAGGCCCGCCGGACCGTCGTGTTCGTGCTGGATCACGAGCGCTCGCATCGGCCCGAGGCTAGCCAGAGGCGGTCTGGCTAGCCTGACGCTGTGACCATGCCACGCATCGCGATGACCACATGGCGTCGGACGATGCCGACGTTCCTGTCGTCGGCAACCGATCTGTACACGCTCGGGGCCGAGTATCCCCAGGCGCTCCTCGATGTCGGGGCCCTGCCGCTGCTGCTTCCCCACCACCACCCCGACCATGCGCGCCGGGTCCTCGAGGGCTTCGACGGCCTGGTGCTCGTCGGCGGCGACGACATCCATCCCGAGCGGTACGGCCAGACCGACACCGGGGTGTCGAAGGGCGTCAGCGACAGCGCCGATGCCAGCGACCTCGCGTTCGCCGCGGCGGCCGCCGAACTGGGGATGCCGACCTTCGCGATCTGCCGTGGCTACCAGGCGATGAACGTCGCGATGGGCGGCTCGCTCCACCAGGACATGACCGATGCCGATGGTCTGCACCGGCCGATCAGCAGCGTGCCCGACGATGTGATGCAGGAGCGCCATCCGGTCGAGATCGCTCCCGACTCGCGCCTCGCCGCCGCCTACGGCAGCTGCGAACGGGTCGTCAACAGCATCCATCACCAGGCCATCGATACGGTTGCACCGGGTTGGCGAGCAGTCGCCTGGGCGCCCGACGGCACGGTCGAAGCGATCGAACCGCTCGACACCTCGGCCCGGGTGCTGGCCGTGCAGTGGCACCCCGAGAAGATCCGCGACGAGGGCGACCACGTGCTGTTCCGGTACTTCGTCGACGAGCTCGTCCGCGGTCGCTGAGCCAACGGCGGCCGCCGGCGCGTCCACTACGGTTGGCGCATGGGAAGTCGTCGTGTTCGGGTGATGTGGAGTGATCTCAACGGTCTGTCGCACGGGCGGTACGTACCCGACCGGAGGATCCACGACCACGGTCACCATGCCGTGACGACCCTCACGATGGGCACCGACCGCGAGATCCTCCCGGTGGACGGATACGCCGCCGATGTCGGGTTCCCCGACCTGTCGACCACGCCAGTGCCGGCCACTCGCCGCCCCGGGTGGGAGCCCGACACCGATGTGATGCTCGCCGACCTCGAGTTCGGCGGCGGCCCGCTGGCGCTCAGCCCGCGAGCCGCACTCGTCCAGGCCGTGGCAGCCTGGCACGACCTCGGCTACGAGCCGATGCTCGGCTTCGAACTCGAGTTCTACGTGATGCGCCCCGACCCGTCGGCGCCCGGCGGCCACGCACCATTGGTGCTCCCCTCGCACCGCGTGTACGGGGTCGGCATCGGCGGTATCGACCCGGCACTCACCTTCGACCTGTTCGACACCGCCGAGGCGTGCGAGCTCGACATCGAGGGGATCATGGCCGAGTTCTCGCCCGGCCAGATGGAGATGAACCTGCGCTACGGCCCTGCGCTCGACGCGGCCGACCGTGCCTTCATCGCCAAGGAGATGACCCGCGAGGTCGCCGTCCGGAACGGTCACTGGATCACCTACATGGGCCGGCCGATCGCCGAGGGTGTGGGGAGCGGACTACACATCAACTTCTCGTTGCGTCCCCTCGGCGGCGACCGCAACGCGTTCGACGACCCGTCGGCCGAGTATGGGCTGCACACGCTGGCGCGCCAGAGCATCGGTGGTCTGATCGCCCACTACGAGGGCCTGGCGGCGATGAGCGCACCGACCGTCAACAGCTACAAGCGCCTCATCCCGGGCATCATCGCCGGCTACTGGGCCAACTGGGGCCTCGACAATCGGATCAGCACCATGCGCATCCCCGGCGAGCGCGGGCAGGCCACACGCATCGAGAACCGGATGCCGTGCGGCTCGGCCAACCCGTACCTCGCGGCAGCGGTGATGCTGCATGCGGCACGACTCGGTGTGGTCGGCGGCCTCGACGCCGGCGCACCGCAGATCGGCAACGGTGACGACGAACCGAACACCGACCGTCACACGCCCGAGTCGTTGGCCGACGCCCTCGATGCGCTCGAGGCCGACACCGAACTCTGCGAGGCGATGGGAGCCGACCTCGTCCGCTGCTTCCTCGCCATCCGCCGTGACGAGGTGCGCCGGTGGGAGGCGACCGGCAACGACTGGTCGGTCGAGCACATCACCGACTGGGAGTACCAGCAGTACTTGCCGTTCTACTGAGCGGAGGCGCCCCGACCGAGATAGGCCACGGCCACGGCCGGATCCGCCCGAACCTGATCGGGCGTTCCCTCCGACAGGACTGCGCCCTGCGCCAATACGACCACGTGGTCACTGATGTGGGCGATGAAGCCGAGGTCGTGGTCGATCACCAGCACGCCCGCACCGATGGCCCGGGCCGTTGCCCGCACGCGCTCGGCCATCGCCAGGCTCTCGAGCTCGCTCATGCCGCTGGTCGGCTCGTCGAGCAGCAGGAATGCGGGGGCGAGTGCAGCGGCGCGGGCCAGTTCGAGGCGGCGCTGGTTGCCGTAGTCGAGCGTCGAGGCCAGCCGGTCGGCGACCGCCGTCAGGCCGGCATCGGCGAGGAGGGCGTCGACGGATGGTCCGCCCTGGCGGTGGCGCCATGCCACCAGCGACGTCAGTTCGACGTTCTCGCGCACGGTCATCGACGTGAAAATGCGGAGGTTCTGGAACGTGCGCGCCAGGCCGGCGCGGGCGATCTCGTGGGGCTTCGATTCGGTGAGGTCGACATCGCCGAGCGTGACCCGCCCGCTGCTCTCGGCGACGAGGCCGGTGATCACGTTGAACAGCGTCGTCTTGCCGGCGCCGTTCGGGCCGATCAGGCCGACCACCTCGCCCGGGCGAACCTGGACGACCGGGCCGTCGAGGGCCCGGAAGCCGCCGAAGTCGACCACGATGTCGTCGGCCCGAAGGACGTCCGTGCCGGCCGGGATGGTGGCCGAGCGTGTGGGCGGTCGCCATCGCTGTCGCAGCGCCCGCAGCAGATCACGATCGCCGAGGAGGCCGCCGGGTCGCAGCAGCATGACGGCCAGCAGCACCCCACCGAGGAAGAGGTCGCTGAACCGCTCGATCTCCCAGCGGTCGCCCAACTGGCGGAACAGTTCGTTGCCGGCCGTGACGAGCAGCGTCCCGGTGACGGCTCCGCTGATGGTGCGCATCCCGCCCAGCACGAGCATGGCGAGCACCAGGATGTTGCGGTCGAGGGTGAACTGCTTGGGGGTGACGCTGCCGATGCTGAGGACCAGGAGCGCACCACCGAGACCCATCAGGGCCATCGACCAGACCCATGCCCCCCACCGTGCGGTGAACAACCGCACACCGAGCGCCGATGCGGCCAACTCGTCCTCGCGGGTGGCCACGGCGAATCGGCCGAGTCGCGTCTGCTGGAACCAGCAGGCGACGAGCAACGCGACGAACGCCCCCAGGTAGAGCCACGAACTGCCGATGACCGGTACACCGGACAGGCCGCCCGCCCCCCGGGTGAGGGCCTCCCAGTTCTTCACGACCTGCTCGACGACGACCAGGACGGCCAGGGTGATCATCGTCGGGGCGAGCCCCCCGGCCCGGGCGACGACGCCGCCCACGAGCGCGCCGAGGACGACGGTGACCGCGATGCCCACGAGCAGTCCGGTGAACGGCCCCAGTTCGATGTCGCCGAGACCGAAGGGGATGTCTGGCAACGACCGAGCTTTCGACACCGCGGGGATCACGGCGATCGCCGTGGCATAGGCGGCGATCTGGGCGAACGCCAGGTGCCCGAAGCTGAGCACCCCGGTGTTGCCGATGAACACCTGCATCCCGAGCACGAGCACG
>JBDKIV010000212.1:0-10803 GCA_039796935.1 Actinomycetota bacterium
CGTCCGACCTTCTTGGCCCGGATGGGCAAGGCACGACATGCCTTGGCGGGGGCGTTCCTCGGCATCCGCGGTCGGGCCGGGGTCACCGACGACACGTGGGACGACCTCGAGGAGGCGCTCCTGCGAGCCGATGTCGGGGTGCGGGTCACCGATGAACTGCTCAGCGGGCTCAGGACACGGGTGCGCGCCAAGGAGATCACCGACCCGGCCGCGTTGCTCGACGCGCTCCGGGCCGAGATGACCGGCCGGCTCCTCGGAACCGACCGCGAGCTCCATCTTGCACCCGCCCTGCCCGGTTCACCCAACGTGTGGTTGTTCGTCGGGGTCAACGGGGTCGGCAAGACCACGACGATCGGCAAGGTCGGCGCCTTGGCACGCGCAGAGGGGCGCAGCGTCCTCATGGCGGCCGGAGACACCTTTCGCGCTGCCGCCGCCGAGCAACTGCACACCTGGGCCGAGCGCAGTGGTGCCGAGTTCGTGCGCGGGAGCGAGGGCGGCGATCCGTCCTCGGTGATCTTCGACGGGATCGAACGCGCCGCGGCCCGCAACATCGACCTCGTGCTCGCCGACACGGCGGGTCGGCTCCACACCAAGACGAACCTGATGGACGAGCTGCGCAAGGTCCGTCGCGTGGCGTCGAAGGGGGCTGGCCGTGTCACCGAGATTCTCCTGGTGATCGATGCGACGACCGGCCAGAACGGCCTGACGCAGGCACGTCAGTTCGGCGAGGCGCTCCGCCACGACGAGGTCGGCCTGACCGGGGTGGTGCTCACCAAGCTCGACGGGAGCGCCAAGGGCGGGATCGTGTTCGCCATCGAGACCGAGCTCGCCGTGCCGGTGAAGCTCGTCGGCCTGGGCGAGACCATCGGCGATCTCGTGCCGTTCGACCCGGCAGCATTCATCGACGCGCTCTTCGCGGACCAGCCATGATCGGGTCGTCGCACATCGGCGGGAACCGTTCGACACCGACACGACGTCCAAGTCGCATGCGTTCCAACCCTCGTCTGCATCGTCCAGCGCTCGTCATCGCCACCTCGTTGGCAGTGTTCGCAGTATCGAGTTGCGGGAGTGACTCGAACTCGATCGCGTCACCGGATCTGCCGGTGATCGAGATGGTCGGCGGCGCAAGCTCGGCACGGTCGGCGAACGCCGATGTCATGGTTGCGTCGGGCGCTGCCGAGTCATCGAAGATGATGGCCCCGATCGTGTTCGAGTACGCCGGCGACGACGTCGACCTCACGAGTGCCGCACCTGCGTACCGTTTCGTGCCGTCGGCGGTCGCCGACGACGTCGTCGTTGGTCTCGCCAAGGCGTTCGGGGTGGAAGGTGATGTGCGCCGGTTGCCCGACGAGCAGGGCGGTGGTCTCATGATCGGGCCCGACGACGGGACCGCCCCGTCGGTCACGGTGATGGTCGACGCGATGCAGAGCTGGTGGTTCAACGATCCGCTCGCGGGCATCTCGGCCTCATGCGTGTCGGTCGCGGTCGAGCCCGCGCCGATCGACGAGACGTCCGACGCCACGACGGACTCGACGTCCGACGCGACGTCCGACGCGACGACCGGCTCGTCGAGCGTTGCCGACGACATGCCGGTGGAATGCATCGAGCCCGGCCCACCGGCCAACGTGCCCGGCGCAGCGGCCGGCGAGCAGATCGTTCGTGATCTCCTGGCCGAGATCGGTCTCGATCCGGCGATGTACGAGTTCGAGACCTATGCCGACGAGTGGGGGGTGTCGGTCACCGGGTTCCTGCTCGTCGACGGTGTGCGCTCGCCCCTGGCGGTCAGTGTGGGCGTCGGTGGCGAGTCGAGGATCACCTGGGCCGGTGGCTTGCTCGCCACGCCCGAACGGGTTGCCGAGTATCCCCGCGTGGGTGTTGCCGCAGCCGTCGAGCGGCTCAACGAACAGGGTGGCGGGTGGTCGGCCTACGGTCCGGCGGCCGTCGATCCCGCGGTCGTCGATCCGGCGGTCACCGAATCGCTCACCGACAGCGGCAGCGCCGAGCCTGCCGTCGTCGGCGAGGCCCCGGTCGACATGACCGGCGGTGTCGAGCCGTTCACGGTGTTGCTCTCGGACCCCCAACCTGCGCTCGAGCAGATCTGGGGCGTGGACGACACCGTCTGGCTGGTGCCGGCCTACTCCTTCGCAGGCGACGACGGCGGACGGTACTCCGCCCTGGCCATCGACGACGCGTACCTCCAGCCCGTCGCCCCCGATGTCGTGTCGTCTCCGCCCCCGGTGCCCGACACGGCCGTGCCCGGCATCGATGGCGGAGCGACCGAGGTCCCCGGCGCGACGGCGTCGTCCGATGCACCCGACCTCGTCGGCCGCACGTTCGACGAGGCGACGGCGATCGCCGAGTCGGCGGGGTGGACGGTCAGGGTCGTCCGGATGGATGGCGAGGAGTTGGCGGTGACCGCCGACTACGTGTCGACCCGACTCAACGTGGCCGTCGAGGCCGATGTGGTGACCGAAGTTCTGTCCGTCGGCTGACGGATAGCCTGACGGCACCATGTTCGATTCGCTGTCGTCACGCCTCGAAGGCGTCATCAAGAAGATCCGGGGCAAGGGGCGCCTCACCGCAGAAGACGTCGACGAGGTCCTGCGCGAGATCCGCACCGCCCTGCTCGAGGCCGATGTCAATGTCGGTGTCGTCCGCAACGTCGTGGCCAGGATCCGCGAACAGGCGGTGGGTGTCACGCTCAGCCAGGCGCTCGACCCCGGCCAGCAGGTCGTCAAGATCGTCAATCACGAACTCACCGCGATGCTGGGCGGCGAGACGCTCAAGATCACCTATGCCGGTCGGCCGCCGACGGTCATCTTGATGGCCGGCCTCCAGGGCTCGGGCAAGACCACCAACAGCGCCAAGCTCGCCCGCTGGTTCAAGAGCCAGGGACGGCAGCCGCTGCTCGTCGGGGCCGACCTGCAGCGCCCCGCTGCGGTCGAGCAGTTGCGCACTCTCGGCCGCCAGATCGACGTGCCGGTCTTCAGCGAGCCGGGCGATCCGGTCGCCACGGCCTCGCGGGGCCTTGCCGAGGCTCGCCGACTCGGTCGCGATGTGCTCATCGTCGACACCGCCGGTCGCCTCTCGATCGACGCCGAGATGATGGAGCAGGTCCGTCAGATCAGCGCCGCGGTCGAACCCGACTACACCTTCCTCGTCATCGACGCCATGACCGGTCAGGATGCCGTCGGCGTGGCCGAGGCGTTCCACGAGACGCTGGCCATCGATGGCGTGATCATGTCGAAGCTCGACGGTGACGCCCGTGGCGGAGCCGCCCTCTCGGTGAAGGAAGTGATCGGGCGTCCGATCGCCTTTGCCTCGACCGGCGAGAAACTCACCGAGTTCGAGCAGTTCCACCCCGACCGCATGGCTGGTCGAATCCTCGGCATGGGCGACGTCCTCACGCTCATCGAGCAGGCCGAGCAGGCATTCGAGAAAGAGCAGGCCGAGGAGGCCGCCGAGAAGCTCCTCGAGGGGGAGTTCACGCTCGACGACTTCCTCGATCAACTCCAGCAGTTGAAGAAGATGGGACCGCTCGGCAACTTGATCGGCATGCTCCCCGGTGTCCCGAAAGAGCTGAAGGGCGCCCAGATCGGCGACGACGAACTCAAGCCGGTCGAGGCGATCATCCGCTCGATGACGCCCGACGAGCGGCGTCGACCCGAGATCATCAACGGAAGTCGTCGCAACCGCATCGCCATCGGCAGCGGCACGACCGTCGGTGACGTCAACCGACTCGTCAAGCAGTTCAGCGAGATGCAGAAGATGATGAAGCGTATGGGCGCCATGGGCATGGGCCGCTCGAGCAAGAAGGGCAAGAAGGGCAAGCCGGGCAAGGGGCCCAAACGAGGCCTGCCCAGTTTCGGTGCAGCGCCGGGCATGCCCGGGTTGCCGGGTCTACCAGGCCTGCCGCCCGGGATGCCCGGTATGCCGGGCGCCCCGAGTGGGTTTCCTGGCCTGAAGTAGGTAACCTCAGCCGGTTCGTTTTCTCAAGGAGTTCAGTCCCGTATGGCAGTCAAGCTTCGCCTCACCCGAGTGGGCAAGAAGAAGCAGCCGCAGTATCGCGTGGTCGCGGCCGACAGCCGTGCCGCACGCGACGGCCGCTTCATCCAGATCATCGGCACCTACAACCCACGGACCGAGCCGTCGACGATCTCGATCGACAGCGACAAAGCCGTGAAGTGGCTGATGGAGGGCGCTCAGCCCACCGACCGCGTGAAGAAGCTCCTCGAAGCCTCCGGTGCCTGGGAGGCGTTCACCGCCGCCAAGGCCGCCAAGTGAGCGACGTCGACACCGGAAACCAGATCGCCGCTCCCATTGCGACGGCGGTCCTCGAGCACGTGGTTCGCTCGATCGTCGACGATCCCGAGGCTGTCCGCGTCGAGGGTGCTGCGGGACGCAATCGAGTCCGCCTCGAGGTGCGTGTGGGCCCGGGTGACCTCGGTCGGGTGATCGGCCGACGCGGTCGTACGGCGCAGAGCATCCGCACCGTGGTGCGTGCTGCAGCGGTGCGCGACGGCGTCGAGGTCGACGTCGACTTTGCCGACTGAACGTCGGCGTACCGAGCACGGCGACATGCCCGACCTGCTCGAGATCGGCCGCATCGGTCGCGCCCACGGCATCAAGGGGGCGGTGGTGGTGACGCTCAGCACCGATCGACCCGAACGGCTCGATGCCGGCTCTCGCCTGTTCGACGGTTCGGCGTGGCTGACCGTGGTGTCGGCTCGCCCGCAGCCCCAGCACAAGTGGGTCGTGCAGTTCGAGGAGTTGACCGACCGCAACGCAGCCGAGCAGTTTGCCGGCCGGACGCTCTCGGCCGAACCCATCGCCGATGACGACGCGCTCTGGGTCCATGACCTCATCGGCGCGAGAGTGACCGATCAGCACGGCGTCGATCGAGGGACCTGTGTGGCGGTCATCGACAACCCGGCGAACGATCTGCTCGAACTCGACACCGGTCATCTCGTACCGGTCACCTTCGTCGTCGCTCTCGTCGACGGAGTGATCGAGGTGGATGCCCCGGAGGGCTTGTTCGACCTACTCGACTGAGGTGCTCGTGTCGACCGGTCGAGCCGCCACCGGCGTCGCTCGGACGACTGCCGACGGCTCGAGCGGCCCGTACAGATGAGGGAACGGTTCGTCGGCGCCGGGGACGTCTTCGAACACGATGGGTGCTCGTACACGTTGTTCGTCGATGTGGAGCATCACGAGGTCGTCGACGCCTCGATAGAAGCGTTCGAGGACCCCGGCGACCTGTTCGGCGGTGCAGAGATGGATGAACCCGACGTCGTCGAGTTCCATGCCCCGTGTCGACTGCGTGTAGCTACCCCGGTCGCACGAGAGGGCCCATCGGTGTCGATCAGCGATGTGGTAGAGCATCGTCCGTAGGCTTGCAGATCGTGCGGGTCGACGTCTTCACCATTTTCCCCGGTCTGGTCGACGCGTTCTGCGCCGAGAGCCTGCTCGGGAAGTGCCGGACCAACGGTCTGCTCGATCTTCGCGTGCACGATCTGCGCGACCACACCAGCGACGCCCATCGCACCGTCGACGACGCTCCGTTCGGCGGCGGCGCCGGGATGGTGATGAAGCCCGAGCCGATCTTCGCCTCCGTCGAGGCGGCACAGCCGCCCCGACCCCTGTTCCTCCTCGGCCCGGGCGGCCGCCGTTTCGACCAGAGGATGGCCGATGAGTTGGCGGCGAGCGCGGCGTCGACGGGGGGATTCAGCCTGCTGTGCGGTCGCTACGAGGGGATCGACCACCGGGTCAGAGAGCACCTCGTCGATGCAGAACTCAGCGTGGGTGATGTGGTGCTGAGCGGAGGAGAGGTGGCCGCCTGCCTGGTGATCGAAGCGGTCGCACGTCTTTTGCCCGGGGCGATGGGTAACTCGATCAGCCCGGTCACCGAGAGCTTCGGCGTGACCGGTCTGCTCGAGGAGCCGCACTACACCCGGCCGGCGGAGTTTCGCGGGTGGGCGATTCCGGAGGTGTTGCGCAGCGGCGACCACGGCCGGATCGAGCGATGGAGGCGTGCTCAGGCGCTCCACCGGACGCTTCGGTACCGGCCGGACCTGATCGAGGTGATGGGCGGGTTGTCGGAAGGTGACCGGCGACTGTTGGAAGAGTTCCCTCCGGTCACCTATCCTTAGCCGTTCCATCTCCCAGGCATGCAGGATGTTCGCGCCATGAAGTCCACCGATCTCGTCGACAACCACTATCTCCGCACTGATCTCCCCGAGTTCGGCCCGGGTGACGAGGTCAAGGTGCACGTGAAGGTGGTGGAAGGCAACAAAGAGCGCGTCCAGATCTTCCAGGGCAACGTCATCCGCATCCAGGGGAGCGGGGTTGCAGAGACCTACACCGTGCGCAAGGTCAGCTACGGCGTCGGCGTCGAGCGTACGTTCCCGATGCATGCGCCCACGGTGGCCAAGCTCGAGGTCGTCCGGCGAGGCGACGTTCGTCGAGCCAAGCTCTACTACCTGCGTGATCGCACCGGTAAGTCCGCGAAGATTCGCGAAAAGCGCGATTCCTGAGTTCACGCGAAATGAGCGTTCGAATTGAGCTCTGACGACCTCGAGAACTTCGAGGCCGAGCGAGAGCTCCAGCTCGCGCAGGAGTATCAAGACGTCGCGTCGATGTTCAAGTACGCCGTCGAGACCGAGCGCCGGTTCTACCTGGCGAACGAGGTGAACGTCACGGTCTCCGGTGACGGCGCCCGGCCCGTGATCGAGGTGGAGTTGAGCGACGCGTGGGTGTGGGACATGTACCGCAAGAGCCGATTCGTCCCGAAGGTCAAGGTGCTGACCTTCAAAGACGTCAACGTCGAGGAACTGCCAGCAGCAGATCTGCAGATCTAGCCCGTCGGGCCCGTGGCCAGTGGGGCGAGCGCGAAGCAGTCCGCTGGTACGAACGCCACGGGTACCGGATACTGGACCGCAACTGGCGAACTCGGTCGGGTGAGATCGACGTGGTGGTGGTGTGCGATCACGCCGTCGTCTTCGTCGAGGTGAAGACACGCTACGACGATGCCTTCGGTGGGGCTGCTGCCGCTGTGGACGAACGCAAGAGGCGCCGTCTGCGCCGTCTGGCGCTCGAGTGGTTGGAGGCACATCCCGATGTGCGCAGGCCGCAGCTTCGTTTCGACGTCGCTGCGATCACCGGGACGACGTTGACCGTGATCGAGGCCGCCTTCTGACGATCCCGTGCTCAGGCCAACAGCGCCCAGCCCAGCAACACGACCACTGCGACGACGGCTGCGGCGACGAAGAGGTAGTCGGAACTGCGGGCCACGCGCTTGCGATGCGGATTGAATCCCATGCCGTCAGTATCGTCGGCCAGCGTGGAAACCATCGACGTCCAGCGCAACGACGGTCTCGTCACCATCACGTTGAACCGCCCTGCCAAGAAGAACGCAGCGAACGATGTGATGTGGCACGAGTTGCTCGCAACCTTTCGCGAGATCGGTCACCGAGAGGACGATCGAGTCGTGGTCGTCACCGGCGCCGGCGGCGAGTTCTGCTCGGGCGCAGACCTGTCCGGACGCGCAGAGGCCCCCGAGCGGCACCAGCTCACCTCGATGCGCATCGTCGGTGACACCTGTCTGGCGTTGCACCGCTTGCCTCAGCCGGTCATCGCCAAGGTCCGTGGCGTTGCGGTGGGTGCCGGCTGCAACCTGGCTCTCGGCTGTGACCTCGTCGTCGCCAGTTCGAACGCCCGCTTCTCCGAGATCTTCGCCAAGCGTGGCCTCTCGCTCGACTTCGGCGGGAGCTGGCTCTTGCCGCGCCGGGTCGGTCTGCACCGGGCGAAGGAACTCGCCTTCTTCGCCGACATCATCGATGCCGCCGAGGCCGAGCGCATCGGGCTCGTCAATCGCGTCGTCGACGATGCCGAACTCGACGCCTTCGTCGACGGTTGGGTGCAGCGCCTGCTGCAGGCGCCCCCGATCGCGCTGGCGATGAGCAAGCGGATGCTCGACAACTCCATGAACGTGACGATGGAGGAGGCGATCGACGACGAGAGCGTGGCGCAGACCGTCAACTTCGGCACGTCCGACACGACCGAAGCCATGATGGCGTTCTTGCAGAAGCGTTCGCCGCAGTTCCGCGGACGCTGAACGAGGCGACGGCCCGGGACTGTTGCGGGTCAGTAGCGTGGCGGCATGGCGATCCCCGATCCGGTTCCGGTCCCGGTGCTCCCACCGATCGCCGACCCGGGTGTCGAATCGGCGCCGCTGCTGCTCGTGCCGTCGGGGTGCGCAACACCCGATGCCGAGTTCGCAGTGTTCACCGGAACGCTGGTCACCGCCGATGCTTCGACCGCTCGCTTCTCGATCGGCCAGGTGCGGTCGGGATCGGTCGAAGGGTTCACGCTCGGCGGCCTGATCGACGTTCGTTACGGCGACGAGGTTCGATACCTCGAGGTCGGCCAGACCTACATCGTCGGCGCTGGCCTCGATCTGGAACGTCCTGCGCTCGTGTCGACCGTGCGAACTCCTGCCCCATTGTTCGGCGGGAACGAGATTGCCGGCATCGACGGCTCCGATGTCGGGTGTCCGGCCATCGAGGATCCCGTTCGAACGCTGGCCGCTGACGGCACGAGTGTCGAGACCGGCGTTCTCGCCCCCCTCCAGGGCGCTGGTGACCATGTCGTTCGGGCCATGCTCGAACCCGCTGTGGCGGCGCTCGCCATCCTCGTCGGACTCGTCGCGATGAAGCACCTGGTGGTCGCGTTCGCCCGATCGCTGCGCGAGGTCACCCGGAGGGGTCAGCCAGGTTGATCTGCGGCGCGTGCGGCCGCCTGGGCGGTCGTACGCAGATCGGTGACGGCATGGGCGAGACCCTCCGGGTCGCGGAACAGCGCGCTCCCTGCGACGAGGACGTTGGCGCCCGCAGCGGCTGCCGCACCGATCGTCGTCGGCCCGATGCCGCCATCGACCTCGAGGTCGACGGAGCCGGCCAGACCGGCGTCGTCGATCATCGCCCGGACGGCCCGGATCTTGGGCTCCATCGTCGAGATGTACTGCTGGCCCCCGAAACCCGGATTGACGGTCATCACGAGGATCAGGTCGACGAGGTCGAGCACGTGGGCGATCGCCGAGGCCGGCGTCGCCGGATTGAGTGCTACCGCGGCGGTGGCGCCGAGCGAATTGATGTTGGTGAGGGTGCGGTGGAGGTGGGTGCAGGCTTCGGCGTGCACGATCAGCCGGGAACATCCGGCGTTCACGTAGTCGGCGGCCATGGCGTCGGGGTCGAGGACCATCAGGTGGGCTTCGAACGGGAGTGACGAATGTCGTCGGGCGGAGGCGATCACGGCCGGCCCGAACGTGAGGTTCGGCACGAACTGCCCGTCCATGACGTCCCACTGGATCAGGTCGACGCCGGCGGCTTCGAGTGCCGCCACCTCGTCGCCGAGGCGGCTGAAGTCGACGGGGAGGACGCTCGGGGCGATCTGGATCGGGCGACGGGCAGACGGTTCGGACACCTGGGTGGACACGGCCCCGAGGGTACTCCGCGTACGCTGGCGAGCATGTCCCGCCACAGCAGCAAGGCGCCAACGCCGACGGTGCGGCTTCGCGTCGAGCGTCTCGTGGCGGGTGGCGACGGTCTGGCCCGCGCCGACGACGGTCGGGTCGTGTTCGTACCGGGTGCACTGCCGGGTGAGGTGGTCGATGTCCAGCTGGTGTCGTCGAAGCGCGACTTCGCCCGGGGCGATGTCGTGCAGGTCGTCGAATCGTCCCCCGAGCGACGAGCGCCACCTTGCTCGGCATGGGCGAAGGGATGTGGCGGTTGCGACTGGCAACACGCCGACGCGCCCGCCCAGCTCGCGTGGAAGACCGAGATCGTGCGTGAGTCGTTGCGCCGCGTCGGCCGTCTGCCCGAGGCAGAGGTGCGGGCGGGCGGAGCGGTTCCCCCGTGGGGGTACCGGACGTCGATGCGGTGCTCGGTCGATCGATCGGGCAGGCCGTCACTGCGCCGCGCGCGTTCGCACGACGACATCCCGATCGAGCAGTGTCATGTCGCCCACGACCGTCTCTCGGTGCTGCTCGGCCAGATCCGGGTGCCGGGCGCCGACGAACTGTCACTGCGGGTGAGTGCTGCGACCGGCGAGGCAACCGCCTGGTGGCAGCCACTCGGGCTGACCGCGAGCGAGTTGCCGGAAGGCGTCACCGTCGGCGAGACCGCATCGCTGGTCGAACGCGTGGGCGGCGTGTCGTTCCGGGTGAGTGCTCCGTCGTTCTTCCAGTCGGGTCCGGCGGCTGCCGAGCTGTTGGTGGGCGCCGTCGCCGACCTCGGCGCCGCTGCGTTGGCCGAAGCGGGCCACGTGGTCGACGCCTACGGCGGTGTCGGGCTGTTCGCCGCCACGGTCGTCCCGGCAGCGGCGCGGGTGACCCTGGTCGAGGGGTCTCCTGCTGCGTGCGCAGACGCTCGCTCCAATCTGGTGGGGCGGGACGCGTCGGTCGTCGAGAGCACCGTCGAGGCGTGGGCAGATGCGCAGTCCGCGACGATCGGTGCCGATGTGGTCATTGCCGACCCCGCCCGTCGAGGTCTCGGCCGTGAAGCGGTCGCGGCGCTCGCGAAGCTGGCCGTGCCCGTCATGGTTCTGGTCAGCTGCGACCCGGTTGCACTGGCACGCGACGCTCAACTGCTGAGCGGCGCCGGCTATCGCCACGATGCCACCACGGTGCTCGACCTGTTCCCGCAGACCCACCATGTCGAGGCGGTGACCCGGTTTGTCCGATTCGAGTGATCCGGATGTCGATCCGCACCGTAGACAGTCCGTGCGCGACGACCTGAACGAAGCCTC
>JBDKIV010000213.1:0-7041 GCA_039796935.1 Actinomycetota bacterium
CGGAGATACTCATGGACAATGTGCTCGCTGTCGAGCATCCGCTCGTCGTCGAGGTCGAGCACCCGCTCTGGGACGCGCATCCGCGCCTGGCGCCGGCGGTGCGGCTCTCGCGCTCTCGAACGGTTGCTCCCGCTGGCTGTCTCTGCGGCCAACACACCCACGAGCTCCTTCTGGAGTTCGGCTATTCCGAATCCGAAATCGACCACATGAGAAAGGAAGGGATCGTCCAATGAGCGATCAACCCACCTATCGAATCAACTCCGCTGATTCGCATGTCCTGGAGCCCCAGGATCTGTTCGAACGAGAGCTCCCTGCGAAGTACCGGGAGCGGGCCTTGAAGATCGTCCGCGAAGGTCAGGAAGAGGTTGCTGTCATCGACGGCATCGAGTCCCGCCGCGCCCGGATCGACAAGGGCGACTCGGCTGCCGGCGTTGGCCCGCGCCCCCCCGGGCACAGCGCTCCGGCACCCCGACTCCTGGACCTCGACGACCAGGGCATTTGGGCGGAACTGATCTTCCCATCGCTGGGTCTCTGGATCTACCGGTGTCAAGATCCGGATCTGACGATGGCCCACGCCCGGCTGTACAACGACTGGCTGGTCGACGAGTTCCTGAAGCACTCCGAGCGGTTCATCGGCGTGGCCGTCCTGCCCGTGCTCGACACCGACCAGGCGATTGCCGAGGTCCATCGGGTCGCGGAGATGGGCTACCAGGCCGTCAACCTGCCCATCGTCCCTCCCGAAGGACGGCCGTACAACGACCCCGTCCACGAGCCGCTGTGGGCGGCACTGACCGAGACAGGTATGCGTCTGTGCGCTCACACGGGCACCGGCTCCGAGCCGATCATCGCCCGCGGTCTCGGCGGTGCTGTCATCAACTTCGCCGTCAACGGACTGCCGCCTCAGGCCATGATCGCGTACTTCGTCGGCTCGGGAATCCTCGACCGGCACCCGGACCTTCGTATCGTGCTGGTCGAGGGCGGTGCCTCCTGGCTCCCTGCGCTCATGGAGCACATGGACGAGGGATACATCCAGCACGGACGCTGGTGCCGTCCGAAGCTTTCAGCGCTTCCGAGCGAGATCACCCGCCGACAGGTCCATGTCTCGTTCCAGCACGACCGCGCCGTGCTCAACACGCTCGACATCACGGGAACCGACGCGCTCCTGTGGGGCAGCGACTACCCACACCTCGAGGGAACGTGGCCGAACACCAAGGCAGAGATCGACCGTATCTTCGAGAATGTGAGTGACGAGTCGGTCAAGGCCGCGCTCCTGGGTGGGAGCTTCGAGAAGCTGTTCAAGGTCCCGACTCCCGTCTGATGATGGACATCGACGGCAAAACGGCAATCGTCGGAATCGGATCGACGGATTACTACCGACGGGGACGCTCCCTTCCCCTGACGTTGAACGAATTGGCGTGCCAAGCGATCATCAACGCTGCCGATGATGCGGGTATCGATGTCGCCGACATCGATGGGTTCTCGTACTACTCGAAGGGTTTCGACACCAACCTCTTTGCGCAGATGCTCGGGATCAAGCAGATCAACTTCAGCGCGATCCAGACCTACGGCGGCAATGGATCAGCGGGATGCGCGGCGTTGGCGTCAGTCGCGGTGGCCTCCGGCCTGGCAGACATCGTCGTGTCCGTGTTCGCGATCCAGATGGTTCCCGAGCACCGACTCAACGCGGCGATCGTGGAGTACCTCCCACCAAGTCCTGAGAAGGATTTCGTCACTCAATATGGGGCCTGGGCGCCGGGGCACTACTTCTCGCTGCTCGCCCAGCGACATATGCACCAGTACGGAACCCGCCGGGAACACTTCGCCGAGATCGTGATCTCTCAGAGGAACAATGCCATCCGTCGCCCCAAGTCACTCCAGACTGAGCCGCTGACCCTCGATGAGTACTTCTCGGCGCGGATGATCTCGGATCCGCTCTGTCTCTACGACTACACGATGGAGTGTGATGGTGCTGTCGCCGTCATCACCACCAGCGCAGAAAGGGCACGAGATCTTCGACATCCGCCTGCGTACGTGATGGCCGTTGCAACCGGCGGCGAAGGTCGCTGGGGCGGGGGGATCGGTTGGATGGGGATGGACGACGACCTGTTCCCCACTGCGGGAATGGGTCGCCTGGCGGAATCGCTCTACGGGCGCGCCGGCATTACCGCTGCCGACGTCGATGTCGCTCTCCTGTACGACCATTTCAGTCCCGCTGTGCTTCTTCAATTGGAGGACTTCGGATTCTGCGGACGCGGTGAGAGCGGTGCCTTCGTCGAGGCGGGGCACATCCGGTGGCCCGACGGCACCATTCCGGTCAATACTCACGGAGGAAACCTCTCGGAGGCCTACATCGTCGGTATGAGTCATGTCGCCGAGGCAGTCGAGCAGGTCAGAGGGACGGCGATCAATCAGGTCGCCGGAGCGGAAATCGCGCTCGTGACGGGTGCACCTTCGGCCGCTCCGGTCGGCGCAGTGTTGTTGAGGCGATGATGACGGAGATACTCAAACCCCATCTCGAGTTCGGACTCGAACTCTACGAAGACGTGTGGACTGCGCCCTTCTGGGCTGCTGCGAGGAATCATCGACTCGTCATGGCTCGATGCTCGTCGTGCGCACGGTTCAGATCGCCACCGACTCCGTTCTGCCCGGGCTGTTTGTCGAAGGCGATCGAATGGGTCGAGCTCACGGGCGACGCCACGCTGTACGCCCACACGATCGTTCGCCATGCCGTCGTCCCAGCCCTTGCCGAACAGGTTCCGTACGTCGTCGCCGTCGTCGTGCTCGACGGGACTGATGGAACCAAGTTCGTGTCCAACGTGGTCAACTGCTCAGTCGACGATGTGCACAACGGCATGAGACTCCATGTGGTGTGGGACGATCAAGCGGACGGAAACTCGATTCCTCGGTTTGGACCGTGAAACCGGTCGGCGCACTGTTGGCAGCCCGGTTCCCGGCGAGGTTTCCAACCTGGCACCGTTTCGTCTATCGGTGGACTCGTGGAATCGTCGGGCACCGGTGGACAGGCTTCGATTGTCTGCTCGTCACGACCACTGGTCGCAAGACCGGGCGTCGTCGCGATTCGGTCCTGACCTACGTGTCCACCTCCGACGGTGTCTGCGTTGCTGGGTCGAATGGTGGCAGTGACCGTCCGCCGGCCTGGCTCGTCAACCTGAGGGCGAATCCCGATGTGCAGGTGCGGGTCGGCCGGCGCTCCTGGGCCACGCAAGGCGAGATCCTCGATCCGGCTGAACCGATCGCAGTCGAGGCGTGGGCAGCATTGAACACGCGTCGAGGCGGCCGCTATGACACCTACCAAAGCCTCACCGACCGTGTGATTCCCGTGGTGAGGTTCCGCGTGCCTACCCAAGGGCAAACATGAACGACACGACCCTGTCCGATCACCATTTCGACCTCCGAGGGCGCACCGCCATTGTCACCGGTGGAACGCGAGGAATCGGCCGGGCCCTCGTCACGGGTCTCACGAGGGCCGGTGCCAACGTCGCCATCGTCGCCCGAGACGCGGACGCCTGCCAGCGTGTCGCCGACGAGGTCTGCGCCGAGGGCGGAGCGGCTTGTCCAGTACCAGCCCATCTCGGTGACGCATCCTCTGCAAGCGCCATTGTCGAGGCCACTGTCGACGCCTTCGGAGGCATCGACATCGTGGTCAACAACGCAGCAACTGGACTCGCACAGCCGATCGGGCAGTTGACGATGGCGGCCTGGGAGAAGTCGATGGCGGTCAACCTGCGTGGGCCTGTCTTCCTGGTCGAAGCGGCGGTTGAGTACCTCCGGCGGAGCCGTCATGCTTCCGTCATCAATGTCATCTCACCCGGAGCGTTCGTCGCAGCGGCCGATTGGGCGATGTACGCAGCCGCGAAGGCTGCATTGTTGTCGTTCACGCGCTCGACCGCGGCTGCGTTGGGCCGAGACCACATTCGCGTCAACGCGCTGTGTCCGGGACCGATCGACACCGACATCTTTCGAAGCAACTTACCGCAGGTGCAGGACGAGGTTGCGCGGCGCACAGCCCTCGGACGTGTCGGCCGACCCGAGGAAATGGTCGGTCCGGTGCTGTTCCTCGCATCGAGCGCATCAAGCTTTGTCACCGGTGAGGTGCTGTTTGCCAACGGCGGGACGATCGACTGATGACCGTTGATCGAGTCCCCAGTCGTGAGCTTCCTGACTCGATCACCAGATACTTCCGTGCCCTCGACGACGGTGATGGTCTCCGTGCGTCGAGTGCGTTCGCAGCGGACGCTGTGATGAAGGTACCCGGTCCGCCACACATGCCGCCGGGTCATCGCATCGTGCTGCGTGGCACCGAGATCACGGAGATGCTGTGTGCCCGTGGAGCTCCGTCCTGGCGACATCAGATCGTCGATGGCGCCCAGGATGGCGCGCTGTGGCTGCTGGAGGGTGCGGTGATCGGCGGGACCCTCGACGCTTCGTTCCTCGTTGCAATCGAACTGGACAGCAGTGGAATGTTTCGGTCCTATGAAGCATTCCGAAGTGATGGCCGAGTGGCTCGCACGCACGCATCTCAGTTCGAGGACCGTCCGTCGGCGGCGCAGTTCCGAGCGACGATCGAGGGCTGGTGGGCCGACTCGTCCACGTACGTGCGCTCCGATGGTGACGTTCCGAACCCCTTCGTCGACTCGATGCCGTCCGATGGACAGCTGGAGTGGCTCGGCGTGCTTCCCTGCGAACACGTCGCAGTCGGCACAAGGCTCGGGTTTGCGTTGGGATCTGCGCGAGGACACGCGCATGAGCGGTACCGGTTCATGATGAGCGCCGATCGCAGCGGCACCGACTCCTGGGAGCATGTGCTGCTGTGCTGGGCCGTCGAGGAGGCACACCCATGAGTGATCGAACATCCACGGAAGGTCTGGAACTCGGAGCGTCCGAGTCTCCGGACGGGGACATGGCACAGTTCCTCGATCCCGGACTCGACTTCGGGCGTGAGGACCTGTCGCCCGACGAAGCAACGCGATATCTCGACTGGTGCCGCCGTGTGCACGGGGAGGGAAACCTCGACCTCGTTCCCTTCGCCGAGTTCTTCGCCGAACTCGACGGTGCCGGATTGAAGCGGCTCCGTCGCCACACGGCCCAACTCGCGCTGCCCACGGCGGCCGCTGTGCTGATGTGGACACACACCTACTGCGTGCAGGGCTTCGCCAAAGGGGTGCTCTACGAGGTCATCGCTGCGCGAGAACTCGGTATCAGTCGCGCCGCCCTCGTCGAGGTGTTGAAGATTGCCGGATATTTCGGTGGGCCGCGAGCGTTGAACGCAGCCGGCGAACTGACGCTCCCGTACCTCCGTCGTTGGGAAGAGTCCGAGACGGCCGACATGATGTGGCCTGCAGGGTGGACCATCGATCCCGACGCGTTCAGGACTGGTATCGATCACTCGACGGCGGAGTTGACATCGAACGAACTCGAGCTCATCGAGCGCTGGTACGTCCGCGTCCATGGTTCGATGCCGGAGTCCATGCACCTGGCAGCTCAGGCCAACCCTGGCGCGTTCAAGATGAACCGTGTCAGGTTCGAGCGACTACCCGGTGTTGCGATTCCAGCTCAACTCGTTCCGCTCTTGGGCTTGCACACCGCTGCGGCGAATGGATGGACGAGTGGCATCCGCCGCTCGTTCGAGCTTGCCCGGTTCGTGGGTGTGGATCAGAGCGCTGCGCTGACCACCTTGCATTGGGCCACGGTGGTCGGTGGTGAGTGGCTGTTGAGCGACGCCTTCGAAGCACTCGCCGATGTCCACGAACCCGAGCAGGGCGCGTCGACCAAGGATCGTGCGTTGTGGTGACTGCACTCGTCACTGGCGGCGCCAGCGGCATCGGCTTGGCGATCGTGGAGAGGTTGTCTCGAGCAGGCATGGCGGTTGCTGTGCTGGACATCAATGGTGAACGGGCTGTGTCGACTGCTGCGCAGTTCGATGACGCCATCGGGGTGCACTGTGACGTGTCGGACCGGCAGTCGGTCGATGCCGCCGTCCAGACCACGTTGGAGCGCTTCGGTCGTATCGACCTCGCTGTGAATAATGCGGGAATCTCGGGCAGCCTGGCCGAGACGATGCGACGAAGTGAGTTCATGGAGCGCTACACCTCCGAACTGCTCGATTCGATGCAGGCGCCGACCTCCAGCGTCGACGTCACCGTCGCGACCACCGACGAGGATTGGCGTCGAATGTTTGCGATCCATGTCGACGGCACGTTCTACGTCACCCGTGCCGTGCTGCCCGACATGTTGCAGCGACGTTCGGGAGTGATCGTGAACGTGTCGTCGATCTGCGGGTTGAACGGCTGCATCGGTTCGCCTGCGTACTCGGCGGCCAAAGCTGCGGTGATCGGGTTCACGAAATCGCTGGCTCGCGAAGTGGCGAATCAGGGCATCCGCGTGAATGTCGTGGCGCCTGGCTTCATCGACACCTCCATCACTCCGGTCCGCAGCACGTCGGAACGGGCGCTCGCCGTGGCGCAGATTCCTCTCGGCCGACTCGGCACGCCAGGCGAAGTGGCGGAGTGCGTGTACTTCCTGGCGTCCGATGCGAGTTCGTACTTCACGGGAGCGGTCGTGTCACCGAATGGTGGCGCGGCCATGGGCTAGTCCGCAGGTGCGGACGAGCCGATGACGATGAGCTCGCTGCCGACGAAGATCGGCGAGCGCGGAAGGTCGAGGAAGCGGCGCTCGTCTTCGAGGAGGGCCGCTGCCGCTGCTTGTCCTTCTGCGGTTGATGGACGCCTCAGCGCTGCCAGATCGTCGACCCAGACCTGCGCGACCCCGTCGTAGGGTTCGGGCGAGCCGCCGTTGCGGGCCTGAAGGCCCTGGTGGAGCCGAGGCTCGTCGATCGTGCGCAACTGCACGTATCGTCGGATTCCGAGGACCGGCGCGTGCGTGCGAACCAGTGGTGCATGCACGTCTCGCCAGTAGTCCGAGAACTCGGTCCAGGTGAGGCTCGGGAGTCGTCGGAGGCAGAACGTCATGGTCAGCATCGCCCGAGTATATGACATTGACGTCGAAGTCGAATAGGATGTT
>JBDKIV010000214.1:0-11082 GCA_039796935.1 Actinomycetota bacterium
CCGTCGCCCACGAGCCGGCGACGGGTGAGTCGAGGGTCGAACCGCGACCAGAGCCGCACGTGCCACGGCATGAGTTCGCTGGCACTCTGGTCGAGCGCCTGCCGAAGGACGGCTGCTCGCATGGCGGTCGGTTCGCCCACACCCGTCGGTGCGTAGACCGCCCGTGTGACGAACCGAGCCAGTTCGGTCAGCGAACGCTGATCGACGGCGACGTGATCGCCGACGGAGCGCGCGAACTCGAGTGGTGTGGCGCCGACCGGCGCCGGGACCCCCGCCAACCGGAGCGCTCCGAGTGCGCCGTGCCAGGCGCTGATCACCTGTTCGCTGGGGGTGGCGCCTGTGTGGGTGAACCGCCGTACGAGGTGGGGCATCGCCAGTCCCCAGCCGATCAGGGCGATCACGCCGAGCACGATCCACCCTGCCGTTCCCGGCCCATTCGTGCGGTCGTCCACGCTGGTGATGGTGGCGAGCGTGGTGGTCGTGGCGCCCTGAGGCGACGTTGCGTCGTTGCGGTCCGGCTCGATCGTCGGGATGACGGGTGCCGTCGTCGTCGATGGCGTGGCGTTCGACCCCCCGGTTCCGGCATCGCCGTCATCGGCGCTCGACTGCGAGGGGGCCGCCCCGGTCACCTCTTCGCTCCCCGGGGCACCGCGTCCTGGGGTGGGTTCGAACGCCACCCAACCGACCGTGTCGAACCAGACCTCGGGCCAGGCATGGGCATGACGGCCGAGGACCCGGTAGCGGCCGTCGCTGCGCAGTTCTCCCTGGGTGAACCCCACCGCCACTCGGCTGGGCAGCCCGAGCGAGCGGGCCATCACGGCAAAGGTTCCGGCGAACTGTTCGCAGTAGCCGCGTCGGAGCCGGAGGAACGCGGAGATCGCATCGTCACTGTGGCCGCGCTGCACGTTCAGGTCGTAGACGAAGTTCTGGCGGAACCAGTCCTGCAACTGCCGGGCGGTGTCATAGGGAGTCGGAGCGCCCGAGGTGACCTCGGCTGCGAGCTGGCCGACCTCTGGAGGGAGGTCGGTCGGTAGATCGAGCAGGTCGGCGCTCGGCGGCGTGACGACCGACGCCGCGCGGAGCACTTCGAGGGGTGCCACCCCGACATCGGACGACACGGAGTAGGTCTGCCCCTGCTCGAGCGAACCGTCGTCGAGGAGCAAGGTGTCGGTGACCGGGAGCCAGAGGAGGTCGGGCAGGCCGACCTCGAGCGGAGCGAGCGCCGCGGGAAGCAGAGGACCGCCCAGACGGCTGATCGTGAACTGCTGTTGAACCACCCGCGACCACGGGGTCGACGGGTTGAGCGTCGAATCCGCCCGGACGAGTTGGGCATCGGGCAGCGTCCAGGTCTCGCCGTCGAACTCGGTCAGACCGGTCACCCGCCAGTATCTGCCGAGGGCGGCGCTGACGGTGAACATCTCCGTGTTCGACCGATTGACCAGCCGGGAACGGATGTCGACGAGCGGGCTGAGCACCTGTGTGATGTCGCTCTGGGTCTGGCGGGTCTCGAGGAGCGGTTCGGAACCGGCGCCCGGGAGGAGTGGCCCGACGATCCCTGCGAGCACGGCGGCGACGAGCGCACTGGCGAAGGCTGCAGGCAGTGCTGCGCCGACGGCGCGGCGTCGACGGCCGAGCCACGACTCGGCGCTTCCCCCGTGGAGGGCGCGCATGACCGCCACGACCACCATGGCCGTCGCGAACCAGACGACGGCGAGGGCGACCCGATTCCTGTCGGTACCGAGGGCTGCGGTGAACACGAAGAGGACCCCGGCCGGGACGGTGGTCTCGGCCCGACCATACGCGCGGAAGGCGAACGCGTCGGAGAACAGTGCGACGAGGCCGATCCCGAGGGCGGCAGCGAGGAGGAAACCACCCTCGCTCGGTACCGGAGCGACGGCCGTGGGGAACTGGGTCCAGACCAGTCGGAGGTCGACCCGGAAGAGTTCGAGTGTCTCCGCAGTCGGGACCCCGGCCCGGAGCGTGTCGCCGTAGAACAACACGGCGAGGAGCTCGCCGATCAGCGCGATCATCAGCGGTATCGCCGCGACCCCCGGCACACGCGCCGTACGGAGCGCCCAGCCGAGCGAGTGGACGGCGACGGCCATCAGCATCAGTGCGGGGAGGAATCCCCAGCCCTCGAACACACGGCTCATGGCCAGTGCGGTCACGACGGTCAACGACGTGACCGCCACCGTGGCGATGACGTGGTCGACGTCGCTCGGGCGGGGCTGACGCCGATCGCTGCTCATTGCTCGCTCCGAGAAATGGTCGCGGGTCGGGGAAGCGAGCCGGCCGCGCCGGTGAGCGCCGCCCATGATGCGAGGAACCGATCGAGGTCCGGCGCCTCGATCGTGAACCGGTCGCGTGAGCCCGCGTCGCGAGCTGTGGCGCTCGGCGCGGTCGTGACGACGACGAGCGTGTCGTCGGGTCCGATCATCGTGCGGACCCGGGCGACGGCGCTGGCCGACGTGGTCGCCGTGACCATGACCACGAGCCCCATGCCTTCGCCTGCCTTCAAGGGCGGCAGCTCGCCGTCGGAGTGCGCACGGTCCGGCTCGACCATCGCCAACCATCGCAGCGCGAGGCCTGCCACGTCGGGCCCGCGAAGGTCGATCCCGTGGGCGACCAGTCGGGTGGTCAGTCCGCTCAGGGCGGCTCCCGTGACGACGCTCGCAGCGACCGACACGGCTCGCTCGAACGCGTCGCCCCGGTCGTCGGCAGGCTGGTCGTCGCCGTCGCCCTCGCCCCCGCCCTCGCCGGAGGATGTGCTGCTGTGGTCCATGCGCCACGTGGACGGACTCGTGTCGAGCACGACCGTGCACCGCCGCAACCCCTCGAGCGCGGTCTCCTTGACGATCAGTTCGTCGGACCGCGCAGACGCCTTCCAGCTGATCCGTCTCAGATCGTCGCCGCGCACGTACTCGCGGAGCGAGTGGAACTCGCTCCCGGACTGACCGTGGGCCCGAAGTCGCAGGTGCTCGCCGAGGCGGCCCGACGAGGCTCCTGGCGAGAAGTGCGCCGGCCGGTGGCGAGGCATCACCAACAGCTCGGACGATCCGGGGAGCGTGAACGACATGGTCGCAAGGCCGAGCACGTCGCGACGCCGAGCTCGCATCGGCCCGACCGGGACGACACCGCGTCGCCCGGTCGGCAGTCGGTACGCCGTGGCGGACCGCTCGCCCGGCCGGAGCGGCGCGAGGTTCATGGTGGCGCCCCGGCCGGCGCCGACGGGTTCCCACAGCTGCACCACCGGGCTTCGGCTCGACCCCGTGTTGGCGATCAGCAGATCCACACGGGCGGCGTCACCGGCCTGCACCGTCGACGGTTGTACGAGGCGTCGCACGGTGAGGGCCGGGGGACGGCGGATCATCATCGTGGCCGCGACGACGAGGGCTCCGGCGATCCCCGCACCGAGGACGAACAACTCGATGATGCCGAACACGCGGCCGATCACGAACGACGTGATCGCCAGAGCCGCTGCGCCCCATCCGCTCCGAGTGAGCACTACCGCCCCGTGGGCACCGGTACCGAGGCGAGCACCTCGCGGACGGCGTCGTCCGCGGTGAGGCCGCGCGATGCCGCGTCGGGTCGCACGACCACGCGGTGGGTCAGCACTGCCGAGGCGACCGCCTTGACGTCATCGGGAGTGGCGAACTGCCTGCCGTTCGCCGCGGCTCGTGAACGCGTCGCCCGGGCGAGTTGGAGCGTCGCCCGTGGTGAGAGCCCGAGGGCCAGTCCCTGATGGCTGCGGCTGGCCTCGGCGATGTCCACGAGGTAGCTCTTGAGGGCCGGGGCGAGGTGAACGGTCTTGACCGCGTCGGCCATCGCCACGATCTCGTCGGCGGTGACCACCGGTTGCAGGGCCGTCAGGACGGCCGTGGCGCCGTGCGTGTCGAGGATCTCGAGTTCTGCGGCACGACCCGGGTAGCCGAGCGAGAGGCGCATGAGGAACCGATCGAGCTGGCTCTCCGGAAGCCTATAAGTCCCTTCCTGTTCGATGGGATTCTGGGTCGCGGCCACCATGAACGGTCGAGGCAGTTGGTAGGTGCGGCCCTCGGCCGAGACCTGTCGTTCTTCCATCGCCTCGAGCAGTGCGGACTGGGTCTTCGGGGAGGCACGGTTGATCTCGTCGGCGAGCACGATGTTCGCGAAGAGCGGCCCCGGCTGGAACACGAAGCTCTCGGTCGATCGTTGCAGGATGCTCACCCCGACCAGGTCGGTCGGAAGGAGATCAGGGGTGAACTGGACCCGCTTCCAGGTGCAGTCGATGGAGGTGGCCAAGGCCTTGGCCAAGCTGGTCTTGCCGACACCGGGTACGTCCTCGATGAGCAGGTGGCCCTCGGCGAGAAGACAGATGACCGCCAGGTCGACAGCGTCGCGCTTGCCGTGGACGACCCGGGAGACGTTCGCAGTGATCGCCTCGAACAGTGCGGCGAAACTCGTGTTGGCGATCGGCGACGGTTGCTCGGCACCTCGGGCAGGGTCGTGGACGGCCGTCATGCGCTGCAGAGTAGACGGCTCGGGCGTCGTTGTCCCTTCGACCGCGGGTTACCGTGACGGTGTGGCCAAGGTGTTCCTCGCTGTCGACATCGCAGGCAGCACGCTGAAGGCGGCCATCGTCGACGAGGCCGGGACGATGCTCGTGCGAGACCGTGTGCCGACCCCGGCCCGCGACGTCTGGCCGTCGGTGGCGCGGCTCGTCCGTCGGGTCGTCGCGGCATCTCCCGAGCCGGCGGCTGCATGCGGTGTGGTCTGCTCGGGGCCGATCGATGCGGCGAGCGGCACGGTGTCGCCGCTCGCGATCCCTTCGTGGCAGGAGTTCCCCCTTCGCGACACCGTCGCCCAACTGACGGGCCTTCCCGTCACGCTCGACACCGACGCGCAGGCGCTCGTGCTCGCCGAGGCTTGGGCCGGTGCAGCTCGAGGGATGAGTGATGTCATCGGAGTGGTCGTCGGCAACAGTGTCACGGGCGGCATCATCAGCGCAGGTCGTCTCTTGCAAGGCCGTTTCGGGAATGCGGGAACCATCGGCCACGTGGTGGTCGAGCCCGAGGGTCGGCCGTGCGCCTGCGGGGGTGTCGGCTGTCTCGATGCGTACTGCAGTCGTGCGGCGATCGAGCTCGAGTTGGGTCGCGACATGCAGCGGGCGCCGTTGGCCATCCGTGAACGGACGGGGACCTTGGTGGGTCGAGCGCTCGCGTCGGTCGCGGCGCTCGTCGATGTTCGCTGCGCGGTGATCGGCGGTTCGGTCGCGCTCACGTTCGGCGACCCGTTCTTCGCGGCGGCCAGGGACGAGTTGGAGCGCCGGACCGGACTCGAGTTCACCCGCGGGTTCGCGGTCCACCCGGCCGCCCTCGGTGTGCATGCGACGCTCATCGGTGCGGCGGTGCTGGCCCAACTCGAGCGGGTGGGTGCGCCGGCAGCCGGGCCGGGGGCCGGCGGGATCGGGGCCGGGGGGCTGAGTACCGCGTTGGTGACCGGCTCGGTCGAGGTCGTGCACGCGCCTGCCCCCCGCTGAACGGCCGCTCGCCGCAGTCGGCTGCGAGTCGGGCAGGCAGGGTCGCTGTCGGTCGCGGTACCATCGCTCCATGCGTCCTACGTACTCGTCCGAAGCAGAGGCCTATCGAGAGAAGGTCCAGGCCTTCCTCGCCGAGAAACTCCCGGCGAAGTGGGGTGGCATCGGTCGGCTCGAGGGGCACGAGCTCGAGGAGTTCGTCTCCGACTGGCGGCGTGTGCTGTACGAGGGTGGCTACCTGGCACCGGGCTGGCCGGTCGAGTACGGCGGCGCAGGTCTGTCGGCGCTCGAGCAGGTCATCGTCGCCGAGGAGTTCGCCAAGGCGGGCGTGCCGACCGGCGGACCGAACGACGTGTTCGGCATCCAGATGCTCGGCAACACGCTGCTGCAGTGGGGCACCGAGGAGCAGAAGCGGCAGTATCTGCCGCGCATCCTGTCGGGTGACGACGTGTGGTGTCAGGGGTACTCCGAGCCGAACGCCGGGAGTGACTTGTCGAACCTCGGTCTTCGCGCAGAGCTCGACGGCGATCAGTGGGTGCTCAACGGTCAGAAGATCTGGACCTCTGCCGGTCACCTCGCCGATCACATCTTCACGCTCGCTCGGACCGACCCCGATGCCCCTCGGCACAAGGGCATCTCGTTCCTGTTGGTCGACATGCGTCAGCCGGGCATCGAGGTCCGGCCGATCAAGATGATCTCGGGCGAGAGCGAGTTCAACGAGGTCTTCTACACCGATGCGGTCACCCCCAAGCACGAGGTCGTCGGCGGGGTCAACAACGGATGGGCCGTTGCCATGACCCTGCTCGGCTTCGAGCGGGGTGAGGCTGCTGCCACCTCGCCGATCCGGTATCAGGCCGAACTCGATCGGCTGCTCATGCTCGCCAAGGAGCGAGGCCGAGCCGACGACCCGGTGGTCCGCCAGGGTCTGGCAGATGCGTACTCCAAGGTGCAGATCATGCGCTACAACGGCATGCGAGTGCTCACCCAGTTCCTCGCCGGCCACCATCCGGGACCCGACGCCGCCGTGTCGAAGCTGTACTGGAGCGAGTTCCACAAGGAACTCACCGAACTCGCTGTCGCGATTCTCGGTGCCGACGCGATGACGCCCTCGGGCCGCAAGCCGTCGACGGCATTCCAGACCGACGACGCCGGGGCCCCCAACAGTTCGTGGAGCTGGGTCGGCACGTTCCTCAATGCCCGCGCCGGAACCATCTACGCAGGGTCGTCGCAGATCCAGCGCAACATCATGGGCGAGATGGTCCTCGGGCTTCCGAAAGAGCCGAAGGCGACCGAAGGAAAGTCCTGAGTGCGCGCCTGGCTTCGCGTGGGGCGTGCAGTGGTCAGCCGTCCGACGCTCTGGCCGACGGCGTGTCGGCTCGGGCTCCGGATGGTCCCGAACGGCTGGTGGAAGCGCTTCCCGTTCGTTCCGCTGCCGCCTCGCGAGTATGTGGCGTTCCGTCTGGTCACCCAGTACGGCAGCGAGGGCGCCAGCATCGAACCCGCCGATGTGCTGAACTACCTGGCGTGGTGCAAGCGGCAGTGGTGACGAGACCGGTCGGCGGTCGGTCCTCGGGTAGGGATCGTTAGCGGTCGTCATGCGGAGCGCGCTCGTGTTGAATGCAACCTTCGAGCCGCTCTCCGTGGTGCCGTCGCGACGCGCCGCGTGCTTGGTGCTCGCCGACAAGGCGGAGTTGGTCGATCACGACGGCACGCTGCTCCATTCGGCGACGATGTCGATACCCAGCCCACTGGTCATCCGCCTGCGGTACATGGTCAACGTGCCGTTCCACCGCCGGACGTCGCTGTCGCGTCGCGCGGTGTTCGCCCGGGACGACCATCGCTGCCAGTACTGCGGCGCGACGGCCGACTCGATCGACCACATCATGCCTCGTTCTCGCGGCGGCCAGCACGCCTGGGACAACGTCGCCGCTGCGTGTCGACCGTGCAACCTCGCGAAGCGCGACCGGACACCGGACGAAGCGGGAATGCGCCTGGCGCGCCCTGCTCGAGCGCCCCGCGAAATGTCGTGGGTGTCCGTTGCCGTGCCGCGCGTCCCCGAGGCCTGGCTGCCGTACCTGCCCATGGCAGGGTGAGCCGCACCGTCCACCGATGAACGGTGGTGCGGCGCCATGGCACGTGGCGACGAGTCGGGGGCCGGCAGCGTCGTTGCACGCGACCCCTCCGGCACCGAACCCCGTCCGCTCGGCAACCTGGTGCGAGGTCGAGCGGACGGCGCTCGTGCTCGGGTCGTCGCAGCCCGAGTCGAGCATCGATGTCGAGGCGTGCGCCGCCGCCGGTGTCGAGGTGGCGCGACGACGCAGCGGCGGTGGCTCGGTGTTGATCCTCCCTGGCGAGATGCTGTGGCTCGATGTGGTCGTTCCGGCAGGCGATCCGCTGTGGAGCGACGACGTCGGCCGCTCGATGTGGTGGCTCGGCGAGGTGTGGGCAGCGGCGCTCGAGATGTGTGGCGTCGCTGGGGCAGACGTGCATCGGGGGCCGATCCAACACTCCGAGTGGTCGCGGAGCGTGTGCTTCGACGGCCTGGGGGCCGGCGAAGTGGTGGTCGGATCGGCCAAGGCGGTCGGGATCAGCCAGCGTCGCACCCGGTCGTGGATCCGGCTGCAGTCATCGATCCACCTCGTGTGGCGGCCCGAATTGGTCGTGGCGCTGCTGGCAGATCCGCGGCCGGAGGCGGCGGAGTTGCTCGAACCCTTCGTGGCCGACGTGGCGCCAGCCCGGTTGGTGTCGGCGGTCGAGGAGTGTCTCGCCCGGACGGCGTCGACCGGGCGTTGAATGCTGTCAGCCGAGGGTGATCACACGGTCGGCCCGGCTGATCGCCACGGGACGGTTCGATGCTGCCAGGACCGTACAGCCCGAGGCGGCGAGCCGCCGCCACAGCTCGAGCTCGGTGTCGACGTCGAGCGCGCTGGTGAGGTCGTCGAGCACGAGCAGCTCCGGTTGGTGCGCGAGCGCTCGGGCCCCGGCGGCGCGCTGGAGTTGGCCGCCGCTCAGACGTACCCCTCGGGCACCGACCATCGTGTCGAGCCCCTCGGGGAGCCCGGCGACGTCGTGGTCGAATGCAGCGAGTCGGATGCCCGATGCCACCGCCTCGTCACCCAGATCGTGGCCGAGGCGTAGGTTGTCGAGGAGCGACTCGGCGAACATCCGTGGAACCTGTGCGACGTAGGCGCATTGCGGCGGGACGAAGAACGCGGCGCGGTCGTCGATCGTCGTGCCGTTCCACCGGACGTCTCCACGGTCGATCGCGCCCAGACCGATGACCGCCCGGAGGAGCGACGACTTGCCCGAGCCGACGGGTCCGCTGATCACGACCAACTCGCCTCGATCGACCGTGAACTCGACATCGACGAGGCCACGCTCGGCGACGGCCACCCCACGTACTTCGAGCCGTTCGAGCGGCACGCGCGGTGGTCGAGTCGGTCGTGGTGGCACCGGTCCGTTCACCACGGTCATCGGCCGGTGCGCGACCAGGTGGTCCGCTGCCGGGTCGGTCGACACGAGATCGTCGAGCCGCTGGGCCGACACCTCGTAGCGCCGGCGCCCGGCGACCAGATTTCCGAGCCGCATCGGCAGCCAGGTCATCCCGATCAGATAGGCGAAGAACAGCGTGATCTCGCCCGAGGTCAGCGGCCCTCGCGCAGCGACCACGATGGCGACTCCGACGAAGACGTCGGCAAGCGTTCCGTTCAGCGTCCACAAGATCTCGTTCCAGACCCCGTCGGCCACGGCGGATCGCCCGCGTACGGCGTTCAGATGGCCGAGCCGCCCGAGCACCGAGCGTCGCGCACCGCTCACCTTCACCGTCAGTGACGCTTCGAAGGTCGAGTTGAGGAAGCTGCTGACGTCACTCGCCGCCTCTCGGGCAGCGGCTCGATAGGTGCGGGCGCGGTGCGAGATGATCCGGTTGGCGAGGCCGAGCGCGATGAGCGGACCGATGCCGGCCACGGCAGCCCAGGGGTCGATCTGGAACAGGAAGTACGCTGCCGCCGAACTGTAGAGGAGCGCCCCGACGAGGTCGACCCAGTTGTCGAGCAGGAACAGCAGGTCGAAAGGGTCGTCGCGCAAGCGGACGAGTACGTCGCCGACCGGTAACTCCCTCGGCCCGGCGTTCACGCCCCCGCTCGCCAGTTGCGCGTCGAGCACGTTGGCGCGCAGCAGCGCTTTCGACGACTCCACGCCGCGTATGTAGACGCGGTGTGCGACGGCGATTCCCCAGATGATCGCCAGTTCCGCACACGCGAGCAGGACCAGCAGGATCGCTGCTCGACGTGTTGCTCCTCGGGTCTGGTACTCGTCGAAGATCTGGCCGATGAGCCAGCCGGGTGCGATCGGTGATGCGAAGTAGACGATCCAGCCGAACGTGCCCCACCAGTAGGGGCCCGGTCTGAAGTTGACGGCATGGACGACCCGTCGCTCCCCGCGCATTCGGCCGACGAATCTGGGCGTCGTGTTCACGCGAGCTCTCCGGCATCGTCGCCCACGGCGCGCAACTGCGCATAACGCGAGGTCGGGTCGCTCGCGAGTTCGGTCCGTCGACCGTGCTCGACGAGGCGGCCGTCGGCCAGCACGACGATCTCGTCGCACACGTCGAGTGTCTCGAGCCGATGCGCGATGATCAGTGCGGTTCGCCCGGCCACCAGTCGTTGCATCGCTTCGCCGATCATCGCCTGCGTGACCGGATCGACCCGAGACGTCGCTTCGTCGAGCACGATCAGGTCCGGTCCGCGAAGGAGGGCTCGGGCAATGGCGAGGAGTTGCGCCTGCCCTGCGGACAGTCCGGTCCGCGTCATTGCGGACTCACTCGACCTGCCGTCGCTGCCGCTGCCGCTGCCGCCGCCGGCGTCGTCGCGCCCGTCGGCGGCCAGCACGGTGTCGAGGCCCGCTGCGAGCGTCGACACCCACGGTCCGAGGCCGGCATCGCGAAGTGCCGCCATGATCAGGTCGTCGTCCGCTGCTGCAAACAGGGTCACGTTGTCGCGAACCGTGCCGGGGAACAGTTGCACGTCCTGCGGAATGGCGACGACGCGTTCGCGAACGTGGTCGTCGTCGAGGGTGGTCACATCGACGCCGCCGATGCGGACCTGGCCAGAGGTCGGCGCGACGAGCCGTAGCGCGAGCCGGGCCACCGTGGTCTTCCCCGAGCCCGTCCGTCCGATCAGGCCGACGACACGGCCGGGCGCGATCCGAAGGTCGAGCGAGTGCAGTGCGGCCGCTCCGTCGACGGCATCGTCGTAGACCAGCCCGACGTCGTCGAAGACGACATCGAGCGGACCTTCCGGGAGGTGAGCCGATCCGGACGCGACGGCTCGTCGCTCGTCGACGAGGTCGAGGATCCGCCGCGCCGCGCCGGCGACCCCCTGCGATTCCTGGAGACGCCAGGTGAGGTGTTCGACGGGGTTGCGCACGATCTGGACGAACCGGAATGCCAGCACGACACCTGCCACCTCGACCCACCCTGCTCCGACGCCCACGCCACCGAGCGCGAGCACGGTGACCATGAGCATGGCGATCACCGACTTGATCGCCCCCTGCACGCGCATCTCGTC
>JBDKIV010000215.1:0-2688 GCA_039796935.1 Actinomycetota bacterium
ATCAGCGCGATGGCAGAGATCGAGGTGCTCGCCGGCGTGCGGCCGAGTTACTTCGAGATCGTGACTGCGTGTGCATTTCGATGGTTCGCCGACCATGCGGTCGATGTGGCGGTCATCGAAGTCGGGATGCTCGGTCGCTGGGACGCCACCAACGTCGTCGACGCACAGGTGGCGGTGCTCACCAACATCGGCATGGATCACAACGAGTACGCCGGGCCGACGAAGGCGGACATCGCCTACGAGAAGTCCGGCATCGTGAAGGCGAACAGCGCAGTCGTCGTGGGCGAGACCGAGCCCGAACTGGTGGACGTCTTCCGGGCGGCCGGGGGAGCGAGCACGCTCGTGCGTGGCGAGCACTTCGAGATCCTCGAGAACCAGCTGGCGCTCGGCGGGCGGATGATCGACCTGCGCACGCCGACAACGGTGTACCCCGAGGTGTTCGTGCCGCTCCACGGACGTCACCAGGCCGACAACGCCGTGGTCGCGCTCACGGCTGTCGAGACCTTCTTCGCTGCGCCGCTGGCCGACGAGGTGGTCCGTGAAGGCTTCGCCCAGGTGACCATGCCCGGCCGCTTCGAGGTGATCGGCCATCAGCCGCTCGTCATCGTCGACGGCGCCCACAACCCGGCGGGCGCCGATGTCGCATCGCAGGTCTTCTTCGAGGATTTCGATCCGGCGGGGCTGCGTCACCTGATCGTCGGATGCCTGAAGACCCGTTCTGTCAAGGACCTGCTTGCGGCGCTTCGAGCCGACGAGTTCGACGTGGTCTTCACCTGCACGGCTCCGTCGCCTCGTGGCCTCGACAGCAGCGAGGTTGCTGCCGCTGCCCGCGAGCTCGGCTGCGACGAGGTCGTCGAGTGCGCGACGACCGAGCAGGCGTGCGAACGTGCGCTCGCTCGTGCGGGCGGCGACGACGCGATCCTCGTTGCAGGAAGCCTCTACGTCGTGGGGTCGGCCCGTCCGGCGCTTCGACGGCTGCTCCCGTGACGCGCCCGGTAGCGTGTCTCGCCATGTCTGATCGCACTCTCGTCCTCCTGAAGCCCGACGCAGTCGAGCGCGGCCTCGTCGGCCAGATCCTCGCCCGGTTCGAGACCAAGGGTCTTCGTGTCGTGGCGCTCGATCTGCGCACGCTCGACGGTGACACGCTTGCTCGGCACTACGAAGAGCACGTCGGCAAGGGCTTCTACGCCGATCTCGTGTCGTTCATGAGCCGGGGCCCGGTTGTCGCCCTGGCGCTCGAGGGTCCCGAGAACACGTGGGAAGTCGTGCGTCAGATGATGGGTGCGACCAACCCACTCAAGGCGGCGCCCGGTACCATCCGCGGCGACTTCGGCACGCTGTTCACCGAGAATCTGGTGCACGGCAGCGATTCACTCGCCTCCGCCGAGCGCGAGCTCGGCATCTTCTTCCCGAACCTCTGAGCCGTCCGACGACGGCTAGGATGGCGTGCCGTTCCGGGTGGCTCGACAGCTGCCTCCGATGACCTACGAGGCAGGTTCCGATGGCTCGAAGCAATCCATTGGCGCTCGGGCGTGATCTGGCCATCGACCTGGGCACAGCGAACTCGTTGATCTATGCACGGGGCCAGGGCATCGTGCTCAACGAGCCGTCGGTGGTCGCGATCGACATCACCGATGGCCGTCCCGTCGCCGTGGGGATCGAGGCCAAGCGGATGATGGGCCGTACCCCTGGCCGGATCAAGACGATTCGGCCGCTCAAGGACGGTGTGATCGCCGACTTCGAGGTGTGCGAGAAGATGCTGCGCTTCTTCATCCAGAAGGTCCATGCGAGCCGGTGGAGCAAGCCGAGGATGATCGTGTGCGTCCCGTCGGGGATCACCGGTGTCGAACAGCGTGCGGTGCAGGATGCTGCCGAGTACGCCGGAGCACGCAAGCCCGTGCACATCATCGAAGAGCCGATGGCCGCTGCAATCGGTGCCGACCTCCCGGTTCACGAACCGAGCGGCAACATGATCGTCGACATCGGCGGTGGGACCACCGAGGTGGCGGTCATCTCGCTCGGCGGGATCGTCACCGCCCAATCGGTGCGCGTGGCGGGGGACGAACTCGACGACGCCGTGATGCAGTACGTGAAGAAGGAGTTCTCTCTCGCCATCGGGGACCGAACGGCCGAAGAGATCAAGATGCACATGGGTTCGGCCTGGCCGCTCGAGGACGAGCTCACCGCCGACATCCGTGGACGCGACATGATCAGCGGGTTGCCCCGGACCGTGCCGCTCACCACCGAGCAGGTGCGTGAGGCCCTGGCCGAACCGCTGGCTGCGATCGTCGACGCCGTGAAGACGACGCTCGACAAGACGCCACCCGAGCTGGCAGCCGACATCATGGAGCAGGGAATCACGATCACGGGGGGTGGGGCGCTGTTGGCGGGTCTCGATCAGCGACTGGCGCACGAGACGGGTATGCCCATCCAGATCGCGCGTGATCCCTTGTTCAGCGTCGTGATCGGGTCGGGCCGCGCGCTCGAGAACATCGATGCGATGCGCGGTCTCATGTCGCTGGGCGGCGACGAGTAGCCATCGCATGGCGTTCGCATCCCTCGGGCGACGACGGGTCATCGTCCTGCTCCTGCTGACCTCGATCCTGTTGATCACCCTCGACACCCGCGGCAGCGCCATCATCGATCGTTCGCGAAGTCTGCTTGCGTTGGCGCTCGAGCCATTCGACG
>JBDKIV010000216.1:0-3584 GCA_039796935.1 Actinomycetota bacterium
TCGAGGCGTACTCCGTCGAACATGACGCCATCGGCGAAGGTATCCCGCTCCCCACTGCCACCGGCACGGTGCTCATCGAACTCGTGTCGATGAACCTCGGCACGTCCTTCTGCTCGGTCATCGACCTTGCAGACACACGCTGAAGTCGAGTCTCACACCAGTCGCGACGAAGCCTTGACCGCGCCGCGCGCACAACCGGCGATAGGGGGCATGGCAGATGACTTGATCTGTGCGTCGAACGCGCTTGCACGACGCGTCCCGAGCGGGCACTCGGCGCTCAGTGTCGAACTTCGTGACACCCTCAATTCATGCTCATGGCATGAGCGATGGCAACCCCTTCGACGACCCAGTCCCTCTCGGCGTCGTGCTGTCGCTCGAGGAGGCATTCCGGGTGCTAGAGGCGATCGAGGACGCTCGTCTGGCGCTGCGGGAGCGTGGCACAGCTCCCGGGCTGCAGGACGAGCTCGCCACGGTCATCCGTATGCTCCACGGCAAGTTGGGCTTCGACGAAGGGGGTGTGCAGTGGCCGAGCATGAGGTGCTTCTCTCGGCCGAAACAGCGCAGCGGCTGGGCGTCCCTACTCGCCTGGTCGTGCAGGCGATGTACGAGAAGCGGCTTCCGAGGGTCAGGCTCGAAGACGGGACGCTCGGCATTCCTGCAGACGCGCTCGACGCCTTCCACGTTCAGACGGCATAGCGAGGAACTGCCGATAGGAGCCTTGACCTTGGGTCGACGCCTGCCAGCGTCGGACTGTCAGGGGTCGGCGCGCGGGCCCGGGACAGCGCGGACGGAGCGGGCGTCGAGGTGTTCGCCGCACACGTCGCAGGTCATGTGGGCGGTGGTGAGGTGGCCATGGTCTCGGTGCTCGAGGAGGAGGGGTTCGTTGCCGACGCCGAAGATCCATTCGTCGCCCCATTGACGAAGCGCCGTCATCACCGGCCACAGGGCGCGTCCTTTGTCGGTGAGGAGGTAGTCGTACCGGCTGCGGGCGTCGTCATAGGGCCGTCGCTCGAGAATGCCCGCCTCGACAAGTGTGTCGAGCCGGGTGGTGAGGACGTTGCGGGAGATGCCGAGCCGTTCGACGAAGTCGTCGAAGCGGCGGATGCCGAGGAAGCTGTCGCGCAGGATCAGCAGGGTCCACCATTCACCGATGATCTCGAGCGATTGCGCGACGGAGCAGTGCATGTCGGCGAACGATGCCTTGCGCATGGCATCAGCGTAGGTGGGTTGCATCATCGAACTCAACCATGCCACCATGAGTTGCATGAAAGAACTCAGCGTTGTGGGCTCGGACTTCGATCGGACGACGACACTCGCACCTCTCGCCGGTCACCCCGGGTCCTTCACGGTCGATCTCGATGCTGGTTGGTCATCGCTCGTCGGCGTGCACGGCGGTTACATGTGCGCGCTGGCCGTCCGGGGTGCCGAGGCGGTCGTCGTCGACCGGGCGGTTCGCACGATGACGACGAGTTTCCTGCGCGCGGGTGCGGTCGGCCCGGCTGTCGTCTCGGTCACCGAGGCACGCCGGGGACGGTCGACGTCGACTGTCGTGGTCGACCTCGCACAGGAGAGCCGCAGGCTGCTGACGTGCAGGCTGACGCTGCTCGTGCCGCGCGCCGGTGTCGAATGGACCGAGCCCATCACGCTGGACCTCCCACCAGCGGAGCGATGCGTACCCTTCGACGGCGGGCGTGTGTCGCACTTCGATCGCGTCGAGGGACTGCTCGACCCTGACGCCCTGCCGTTCTCGGGCAGCGACCGGGCGATGGTCCAGGGATACATCCGACCGCTCGAGCACCGCCGGGTCGACTCGGCGTGGCTGGCGATGGCTACGGATTGGTTCCCGCCACCGGCGTTCGTGCGACTGGAACCCCCGACCGGCGGGGTGAGCGTCGACCTCACCACACACATCCACCAGCCCGACGTGCTGCTCGACGATGACGACTGGCTGCGCGCCAGGTTCGAGATCAGAACCTCGACGAACGGACTGGCCGTCGAACACGGCCTGATCACCACCAGCGACGGGACCCCGGTCGCCGAATCGTTCCAGACCCGCCTCACCGCGCAGGACTGACGGCATGGTCGCTGACTCGAAGCGCACGCTGCTCATCGCCTCGCTGGCCACCCTCGCGACGTTCCTCGACACCACGATCCTGTTCGTCGCGTTCCCCGACATCGCCGCCACCTTCACTGGCACCGGTGCAGCCGAGCTGTCGTGGGTGCTCAACGCCTACACCATCGTCTTCGCAGCCCTGCTCATCCCTGCCGGCAAGATCGCGGACCGCGTCGGGCACCGCCGCGTATTCCTCACGGGATCCGCACTGTTCACCGCCGCCTCCATGGCGTGCGGACTGGCGCCGACGGCAGAGCTGCTGATCGTGTTCCGGGTGATCCAAGCGGTCGGCGCAGCAGCACTGATCCCGGCATCACTCGCGCTGGTCATGCACGCGTTCGCCCACGAGCAACTGCCCCGTGCCGTTGCCATCTGGGGTGCAGCGGGCGCCGTTGCCGGAGCGCTCGGCCCCACTCTGGGTGCAGCCATCGTGCAGAGTCTCGGTTGGCGGTGGGCCTTCTTCATCAACCTCCCCGTCGGCCTCTACACCGTCGTCGCCGGACGTTCCGCCCTGCACGAATCATCCGCCCCGGACACCCGCGTCCCGGCGCTCACCGGCGTGGCCCTCATCGCCGTCGCCGCGGGGCTCATCTCGTACGCAGTGGTCGGCACCGACCAGGTCGGCTGGATCTCGGCGCGCACCATCGGACTCTTCATCGCCGGGGGCATCGCTGTTGCCGTGTTCGTCGTCCATCAACGCCGCGGCGCCGCCCCGGTCCTCGATCTCGAGTTGTTCCGCATCAGGAACTTCGTGTGGGCCAACCTCGCCATGGTCGTGTTCGGCACAGCGTTCTCCGCACTCTTCTTCGGATCGATCCTGTTCCTCACACGCGTCTGGGGATGGTCGATCCTGCAAGCCGGGTTCGGTGTCGCCCCGGGCCCCATCGTCGTCGGCCTCATCTCACCCCGGGCCGGTTCGCTCGCGGGCAGGATCGGCCAGCGGCCCCTCCTTCTCATCGGCGGTGCGCTCTACGCCAGCAGCGGCGCCTACCGACTCCTCATGCTCGGCCCCGACGCCCACTACCTCAGCGACTACTTCCCCTCCATGGTGCTCAGTGGCATCGGCGTCGGCTTCGTGTTCCCCCAACTCTCCAGCGTCGTCGCTCAAGCACTCCCGCCCAACCGTCGCGGCGTCGGCGGAGCAGCCCTGCAAGCTGCACGCCAGTTCGGCGGCACCTTCGGCGTGGCTCTCACCATCGCGCTCCTCGCCTCCGCCACCATGGCCGGGTTCGACCGGATCTGGTGGCTGATCATCATCGGAGGGCTCACCACATCCGCACTCGTCCTCCCCCTACGCACCCCCGCCACCACACCACACCCGAACCGACCAACTCCCGAGCCGATCCACTGAACGGGACCCGACCGCTCGACACCACGCCCGACCACCGAACGCACCCATCGGCGCCAGAACTGCCGCTTGGCGATACCTGTCTCTCAACTTCGGGTAGCGCATGACAACGGCTACCGAGCC
>JBDKIV010000217.1:0-4918 GCA_039796935.1 Actinomycetota bacterium
AAGGTGATCGTCGTCGCATGCAACACGGCCGCCTCGGCGGTCGATCTGGCCGCAGAGTTACCGGTACCGGTGATCGGCGTGATCGAACCGGGGGCGAGATCGCTCGTGTCCGCCACCCGGACTGGGGCGGTGGGGGTGATCGGGACCGTCGGTACGGTCGGCTCGGGTTCGTACCAGCGCGCCGTTGCCGAGGCGACGAACGCCATTCGGCCCTCGGCCGAGATCGAGTTGACCTGTGCTGCGTGCCCGGGGTTCGTCGAGTTCGTCGAGCGCGGCGTCACCTCGGGTGACGAAGTGACGGTACTGGCCGAACGGCTCCTCGCCCCGGTGATCGAGGCGAAGGTCGACACGCTGCTCCTCGGGTGCACGCACTACCCCTATCTCGCTCGGGTCATCGGCGACGTCATGGGTCGCGACGTCGTCCTGGTCTCGTCGGCCGACGAGACGGCGTTCGAGTTGCGTCGGTTGCTCGAGGATCACGGGTTGTCGAGAGCGGTCTCGGCGTCAGCCACCCATCGGTTCCTCTCGTCGGGCGACGTCGAGTGGTTCCAGGAGCTCGGCCGTCGTCTCCTCGGCCCCGAACTCGTCACGGCCGAGCCGGTCAGCTTCTCGGGTCCGTAGCGCAGGCCATGCTCGCCTGGCACACTGCAGCACGTCCGGACGACCCGCGTCCGACCACGAGGAGTCCGTCATGTCCAACCACCCCATCACCCGACCCGACGGTCGAGCCGCCGACGAGCTGAGGCCGATCAGCTTCGAGCGTGACTACACCGAGATGGCCGCGGGCAGCGTGCTCGTCTCGTTCGGGAAGACGAGGGTGTTGTGCACCGCATCGATCGACGAAGACGTGCCGCGTTGGATGCGCAACAGCGGCAAGGGATGGGTGACGGCCGAGTATTCGATGCTGCCCGGCGCGTCGCCCGAGCGGATCGACCGCGAGGCAGCGAAAGGCAAGCAGAGCGGTCGCACCGTCGAGATCCAGCGGCTCATCGGCCGGTCGCTCCGGGCGGCGTGCGACATGACGGCGCTGGGCGAGCGTCAGGTGATCGTCGACTGTGATGTGCTGCAGGCCGACGGCGGGACGCGCACCGCCAGCATCTGCGGCGGGTACCTCGCCCTCCATGATGCGCTCACCCGCCTGCAGTTGGCGGGCGCGATCGACGCGCATCCGCTGCATTCGTTCTGTGCGGCGATCAGCGTGGGCATCGTCGATGGTCGGCCGGTCCTCGATCTCCCGTACGTCGAGGACTCGACGGCCGAGGTCGACATGAACGTCGTCATGCTCGGCCGACCGGGCGAGGAGCCGCGATTCGTCGAGGTGCAGGGTACGGCCGAGGGTGTGGCGTTTCGGCGGAGCGAACTCGACACGTTGCTCGAACTGGCCTCCGGAGGGATCGACACGATCGTCGCGCGTCAGGCCTCGATGGTCGCCGAGCCGCCGCTGCTGCGCCCGCTCGGCCGATGATCACACGCACTCACCTGCCGCGGCTGGTGTGTGCCACGGCGAACCCGCACAAGGTGGCAGAGATCGCGGCGATCCTCGACGGCCTGGTCGAACTGGTGCCGCGACCGTCGACGGTGGGTGATGTCGTCGAAGACGCCGGCACGCTCGAAGGCAACGCACGGTTGAAGGCGCAGGCCGTCTGCGACGCCACCGGCATGGCGTCACTCGCGGACGACACCGGCCTGTTCGTCGACGCGCTCGACGGGGCGCCGGGGGTCGAGACGGCCTACTTCGCCGGACCGACGGCGACTGATGCCGCCAACCGCTCGGAACTACTGCGCCGGTTGAACGGTGTCGAGGATCGTCGCGCCCGGTTCGTGACGGTGGTGATGGTCGTGCATCCCGATGGGGCCGAACTCGTCGTCCGCGGCGAGTGCCGCGGTTCGATCGCTCGTGCCGAGCGCGGCGAGGGCGGCTTCGGTTACGACCCCCTGTTCATCCCCGACGACGGGGACGGCCGGACGTTCGCCGAACTCGGCGAGTCGGTCAAGAACAGGCTGTCCCATCGCAGTCGAGCGCTTTCGGCGTTGGTGGAGACGCTTCGTCCGTGAGACCTCGCACGAGCGCCAGTCGGGCGATCGTGGCGCGATGGTCGCTACCCGGAATGTCGATGTCGTCGATGGCGATCACTGTCGTGCCCTCGCCGAGCAGGATGTGATCGAGCCGGACGAACGCCGGGAACCATCGGTCCGCCGGCCATGATGTCGACCATCCGCGGCCGAGCGCTTCGTGAGCATCGGTCAATCGGGCGAGCAGGTCGCGGAACCCTGGATGCCAACGCGAGGCATTGAAGTCGCCGACGACCACGGTCGGGTCGCCGGGCGAACGAGCCAGTCGGCCGATCGCTCGTAGGTCGCGATCGAGCAGATCGAGACTGTCGGAGTCGACGCCGGGCAGCGGGTGGGCCACCACCACCCGCACGCTCTGGCCGCGCACCGACACCGTTGCGACGATGCCGGTCTGCGTGCCGATCGCTGCCACGTCGCTCGAGGTGATGCGATGCCGACTGAGGAGTGCCACGCCGAATCGCTCGGGCGACGGTGTTCCGACCCAGGAGGAGTAGATGGTGTCGGCACCGCGTGCCAACAACGCCACCTCCAGTTCGGCCGTGTACTCGGTGATGGCGAGCAGATCGGATCCGGTCGCCAGAAGTGCAGCTGCCACGGCATCGGGGTCGGGGTTGTCGACGTAGGCGTTCGAATGGGTGATGGTGAATCGAGTGGTCCCTGGCACCGCCGGCTCGGGATGGAGCAGGATCGGCATGGCGAGCACCACGAGTGCACCCAGGATCAGTGAGGCGGCTCCCGCCAGGAACCATCGCCTGGTCACCGCGGCGGCGATGCCGATCGGCGCGGCCAGGGCGAGGAGATACGGGGTGAGGGCCTGCAGGACGTACACCGTCGGGTGGCCCGTCCACCCGGCCGCCTGGGTGATGACGAGGCCGCTCAGGACGACCACGGTCGCGCGTGCCAGCAGAAGTGGGGCTCTCGACCGGCGACTGCGTCCGGTGGTGATCGGCGCAGCCTGGGGGTCGATGTCCATCGTCGGCATGACGTTAGCGCCGTCACCGACGACGTAGCCTCGCGGCCGATGATGAACGGGATCACGATCGCACGACGACTCCTGCTGACCGTGTCCGCGCTGGCGGTCGTCGGCACCGCACTCGGCCTGGTGTTCGTCGACCGCACGGCGGTCACCTACCGAGACGGTCTCGAGGTGGCGAGGGACAGTGCCGCGGTTGTTGCCACCGTCACCGACTCCGTCGAGGTGCTCGCCGCCGATGTCGCCGACCTGGCCGGTGCCGCTGCGGACACGCTCGATCAAGCAGGCGTGCTGATCGAGTCGGGCTCCGAGTCGGCCGAGCAGATCGGGATCGCCCTCGGCACCAACCTCGCCGAGGGTGTGGAGGGGACCGCAAACATCGCCTCGGGGCTCGCTGGCTTCATCGAGGCGATCGAGCGCTTCATCCCCGGCGACAGCCGGTCGCTCGGAGAGGATCTTCGTGCCATCGCCACGGGTCTCGAACCGGTGCCAGGTCAACTGCGCTCGCTCGGCGACCAACTGATCTCGACGTCTGTCGAGCTCGAGGCATCGAAGGAGCAACTCGCTGTCGTGGCCGGCGAGCTCGACGCGTTGACCGTCGGTCTCGAGGGGGCAGCGGCGTCGCTCGCCGAGGTCGACCGGCTGGCAGCATCGATCGAAGCCAGCGCGGAGGATGCGCTGGATCGGTCTCGGGCCGACCTGTGGGTCCTGCGGATCCTCGTGCTGGTGCTCGGCCTCGGCACCATTGCCGCATGCCTGGCGGCCTGGTACGCCGTGGGAGTGCTCGCCCGGCAGCAGGACGCCCAGGCGGGGCGTGGTGCGGGCGGAGGGACTTGAACCCACACTCCTTGCGGAACAGGAACCTAAATCCTGCGCGTCTGCCAGTTTCGCCACGCCCGCAGCGACGTGCCGCACGATATCTCGCAGTCGGCCGGGCACGCTGTCCGGACACGCTGCGTACCGGCCCGTGATGTCCCGTCACCTATGGTGAGCCGATGATCCGAGTGAGTGTCCTCTACCCCGGTGGCGACGACGTCACCTTCGACCACGACTACTACCGCAACACCCACGTGCCGATGTGCACCGATGCGTGGAACGTGGGAGCAGAAATCGACAAGGGCGTCAACGGTCCCTACGTGGCGGCCGTCCATTTCTTCTTCGAGTCGCTCGAGCAGATGCAGACCGCCATGGGTTCACCGAAAACGGGCGCGGTGATGGCCGACGTTCCCAACTACACCAACGCCACGCCGGTGATGCAGATCAGCGAGATCGTCTGACGATCTCGAGGCACCCGCTCAGGCGGCAACGATGCGATAGGCGCAGCGTCGGTCGCCGCCGAGCAGGTGTTGGTCTCGGGTGACCTGCACGTCGTTGCCCAAGACGGCACGGAACATGCTGAGTTCACTGTCGCACAGAGCGGGGCAGGCGGTAGCGGCGGCGCAGATCGGGCAGTGGTGCTCGATCAGCCACAGACCCTCGTCGTCGCGTCTGACCTCGGCGTCGTAGCCGTCGCGGGTGCGTTCGGCAGCGAGCGACGCAACGCGCACCTCGAGCGACCGAGGTGCGCGCTCGTCGATCTCGAGTCGTGATTGCTCGGTCTGACAGCGCGCCCTGGCGTCGATCACGCGTGCCAGGGCGTCGTCGCCCAGTTCGGTCCGGATCGCTTCGAGCAGTTCCGTCGCCAAGAGGTCGTGACGATCCGCACAGGTCGTGCGCGCCGCGGCCGTCAGCTGCCATCTCGTCGCAGGTCGGCCCCGACCTCCGGAAACGGCGTCGACCCGCTCGACGAATCCCGAATCGAGCAGCGAGTCGAGGTGTTGACGCACCGCCGAGTCGGTCAGGCCGAACGCCGTCGCGATCTCGCTGGCCGAT
>JBDKIV010000218.1:0-5205 GCA_039796935.1 Actinomycetota bacterium
GTGACTTCTGGGCATGGACCTTGCGGTGGGGTCGCGAGTCTCGGCCTCGCCTCATTGCCGATGCCTGCCGGTATGCGCCTGGGGCCGATCTGGTGATCCTGAGGGCGCCACGCGAGGTCGCCCGCTGGCTCGACAGGGTGGGACAGCGCGGGGACCCACCAGAAGCGAGCAGAGCAAACACCTGAAGGGGCGTGCGTTGCAGTGGCCCGAGGTGTGGGTGGCGGCCTGCGCCTGGCACGACGTCTTCGGCATCGACCACACACGTTGGTCGGGTCTGGTGGAGGTTTGGACGCGAGACCAGATCGGGCAAAGTTTGTTCGACTGACCAAACTATGCTTCGGACATGGCCGGGCACACCGCACGACAACGAGAGCGCCGCAGAAGTTCAGAGGAGGTGCTGCAGCGCATCCTCGACAGTGCTGCGGGCCAGTTCGCCGCACTCGGTTTCGAGGGTGCGTCGACTCGGGTGATCGCAGAACACGCCGGGGTGCACCAAGCACAGATCAGCTACCACGTCGGATCGAAGGACGATCTCTGGCGTGCCACCGTGGACATGCTGTTCGCCCGCCTTCGATCGCAACTCGACAAGGCGCTGCCGCAGACGCTCGACGAGCCCGTGGGTGACCCGGTTCGGTTGTTCGAGAACGTCATTCGTCTGCACGTGGCCCATACCGCCGGGCATCCCGAGTTGAGCCGCATCATGTTGATGGAGTCGGCGGTGAAATCCGAGCGGGTGGACTGGCTGTTGAAGCACCACGTTCGACCGACTCTCGCTGCGCTCGAACTCGTCTGGGCCGACGTGCGCGCCGCAGGTGGAGGGCGAGACATCTCGGCCCACGAGGTGTTCATGATGATGATCAGCCTCGCCCCGACTCCGTTCGCTCAGGCAGGGCTCATGCGCTCGTTGTTGGGTGCGAAACGCTGCGCACCCGACCGGCACGCAGACGCGATGATCGATTGGATCCTGGGATGACGGACCGGACGACCATCCGGGCCGTGGTCGGCAACGACCACACCGAGATCTATGAACTTCCTTCCGACGTCATCGTCGAACGTGATGTGATGATCCCCACGGGCCAGGGACCGCGCCTCGCAGCCAACGTCTTCAGGCCGTCGTCGGGTGGGCCCTGGCCGGTGATCATGTGCTGCACCACCTATGGCAAGGACCTGCACCCGCTCGACTACACGCTCACCGGTCGTGGCCCGGCGAATCGCTCGATCGGTCTCGACATGGGGGACATGCGCGTCAGTGAAGCGACACCGTTCGAAGCAGCAGACCCCGGTTACTGGGTGCCGCACGGCTTCGTGGTCGTTCATGTCGATGCGCTCGGGTCGGGCAGGTCAGAAGGCGAACCGGCCCTCGGACTCGGTGACGCCGTGGTCGGAGCGTTCTGCGACGCGATCGGTTGGGCTGCCGACCAGGAGTGGAGCACGGGCAAGGTCGGCCTGAACGGTGTGTCATACCTCGCTGCGGTGCAGTGGAGGATCGCTGCACGCCGCCCCTGGGGACTGGCGGCGATCGTTCCGTGGGAGGGATTCACCGACGTGCTCGTCGATGTGGTGAGCCACGGAGGTATCCCCGAGACGGCCTTCTTCCCATGGTGGATGTCGGGCGAGAAGAGTGCCTCGCCAGCCGACGACGGCGGTCCGCACTTCGCCTGCGAGAAGCCGACGGTCACCCCAGGGCCGCTTGCGGTCTTCGAGGGTCTGCCACTCGGGTTGACGCCGAATCGGAGCGAGTTCCCGGTGCCGGCCACCGACTTCGAGGCGATCGATGTGCCCTTGCTCGTCTGCGGTTCGTGGTCGGCGCAAGGGCTGCATTCGGGTGGAGCCCTGAGAGGGTTCGCGCATGCATCATCCACGCACAAACACCTGTACACGCATGGTCGCCACGAGTGGACGGTGTCGAACAGCGTCGAGGCCCTCGACCACCAGCGAACCTTCTACGAGCGGTACCTCCTCGATCGAGATGTGACCGTTCCTGCAGTCCGGCTCGAAGTGCGCCGTTCGCTCGAAGAGTACGAGGTGCGCGTCGAGGACGAGTTCCCCCCGAAGCGGGCAACGGAAACGGTCTGGTATCTCGACACGGCGGGTCGTTCGCTGGTGCCCGAGGCGATGGCAGAAGTCTCGTCGGCGTCGTACGACAGTCGGTCAGCCGATGACCGCCTCGTCTTCCACCACTCGTTCGCCGAGGACACGGAGATCTCCGGACCCATGGCATTGCGATGTTTCATGGCGACCAGCGCGGGCTTCGATCTCGACCTGTTCGTGGGCATCCGCAAGATCGATGATCGAGGGACCGAGGTCCCGTTCTGGAACCGCCTCTCCCGGAGCGAGATCGTGACGCGTGGATGGCTGCGAGCGTCGCGGCGCCCAGACCCAGCATCAGTCGTCGATTCACTCGTGCCGGTTGCCGACTACGAGCACGAACGCTTGGTAGTGCCGAACGAGGTGGTCGAACTCAACGTCGAGATATTGCCGTCGAGCACGTTGTTCGAGGCTGGAGCGTCGTTGGTGCTCGAACTTCGTGGTCGTGACATCACCGAACTCCCGAACTTCCAGCACCACCGCATCTTCAACTGCGGACGTCATACGCTCTTCACGGGCGGGCCGTATCCCTCGAGACTCCTCGTTCCGGTGATTCCTCGCCGCTGAACCGGACGATCACGGGCCGATCGGACCCCGGCCGGCGGACCTCAGCGGAGCCTCGCTTCGAGCGCGCGCTTCGCGTCGGGCCATTCGTCGTACAGCAGCGAGTACGCCGCCGTATCCCTGACGCCGTCATTGGCGCCGTCGGCAGAGCGCTGGTGGTGGCGCAGCACGCCCTCGAGCACCGCGCCGACCCGTTCGATGTTGGCCCGAGAGCGTGCGTTGCGGGCGTCGGTCCTGAAGTTGACACGCTTGACGCCGTAGACCTCGAAGGCGTGGCTCAGCATCAGCAACTTGGCCTCGGTGTTGACCGCGGTCCGCTGAGCGTGGGCTGCCAACCAGGTGGAACCGATCTCGAGCGCATCGGGAACTTCGGACGTGCTGGGGCTCAGGTCGAGGTTCGGCCAGTACTCGAGGTTCATGTACCGGCTGGTTCCCACGATCTCTCCCGAATCGAGCCGCCGCGTGGCAAAGGGGAGAGCGGTTCCTTGCTCGTGCTGTCGCAGCGCAGCGCGGATGTACACCTCGACCTGGGACGAAGTCGGCTCGGGCACCCAGGTGAACTGGTAGGTGTCGCGCGGTCCGCTGCACGCGGCAAGCAGGCCGTCGAGATGTTCGACGCCGAGCGGTTCGAGGCGTACAGCGACGCCTTCGAGCGTGGTCGGTGGCAGCGGTGCGGGCATGCACGCCAACCTACTGCGGGTCTCGGTACGGCCCTGACGACGCGACTCGAGCCGTCGACAGGTGCCGGTACGTGGCGCGGTTGCCGCTGGTGTGGCGCTCGTTAGCATCCGCGCGTGGCATTCGACCTCGACCAAGCTCTCGATCTCGACAGCAGGCCCACGCGGTACGACTTGTACCGACAGCGGCTCGACAACACTCGGCGGTTCATGACGTCAACTGGTGTCCCGGTCGCGCTCCTGCGCGACCCGTTCAACATCCGCTACGTCACCGGGGCGACGAACATGACGGTGTTCAATCTCTGCGTACCCGCCCGGTACCTGCTGGTGTTCGCCGAGGGCCCGGTGATCCTGTTCGATTATCTCGGCGGCGAGCATCTGTCGGCGGGGCTACCGACCATCGACGAGGTTCGTACCGCGCGCGGCTTGAGCCATGTGAGCAGCAACGGTGCCGCCGCTGCCGAGTCCGTGGCCATGGCGAACGAGATCTCGGCGCTCGTCCGAGAGCACTGCGGCGAGGTCGGGACGCTCGCCGTGGACAGCTTCCCGTTCGTCGCGGTCGATGCCTTGCGGGCCGCCGGCTTCGAGATCGTGGATGCCGACGTGTTGATGAGCCGAACGAGGCGGGTGAAGCTACCGCTCGAGATCGCCTACATGCGAGAAGCGATGCGCCGGACGGTGGCCGCCGTCAGGCACATGGAGACGGCGCTTCGTCCTGGCCTGACGGAGAACGAGATCTGGAGCCGATTCGTCGGGGCGCTCGTGGCCGGGCACGGCGAGGTGGTGTCGACCCGCCTGCTCGAGAGCGGCCCGAACACGTTCCCCTACTTCCAGGAGTGCGGTACCCGGATGATCGAGGACGGCGATCTCGTCTGCCTCGACACGGATGCCATTGCGTTCGAGAGTTGCTCGGTCGACTTCTCGCGCACCTTCCTCGCCGGTGACGGCCCTGCTCGCCCCGAGCAGCGCGACCTGTACCGGCGTGCGCACGAACAACTGCTCCACAACGAGTCGCTGATCGGTCCAGGCGTGTCCTTCGAAGAGGTGGCTCGCAATGCGTGGGCCGTACCGGAAGAACATCGATCGAGTCGCTACTACTGCGTCGGTCACGGTCTCGGCATGATCGGTGAGTACCCCAATCTCCCGTTCCACACTCCCGGCGAGCCGTATCCGCTGGACGATGTGTTCGAGCCGGGCATGGTGTTCTGTGTGGAGAGCTACATCGGCTCGGTCAGCAGCGGGATGGGCGTGAAACTGGAAGACCAACTCCTGGTCACCGAGACGGGCGTCGAGATCATGAACGACTACCCGTTCGACGAGCGACTGCTGTCGCGTTAGTCGCTGCATCGCGCAGGCCTCGGCACGGTCGGCCGGCTCTGCAGAAGCGCCCGGCATGGCCGACATGCCCTGGGGTGCCTACTGGGGGAGTTTCGCCGACCGATTCGGCATGCGGTGGATGATCAACGTCGCATGACGCCAGCGGGGAAACCGTCCCGTGCGTCATCCGGGCAGGTCGGCGGGTGGGACGAGCGGAGTCCCGACCAGCGCAGCGGCGATGTCCGCACCGGGCAGACCGAGTTGGTCCATCCGGGCGACGCTCATTCGGCCGGACAGCGCGCGCATCAGGACGAACGGGCTCGTGGGCGTCGCGGACAATCGGTCGGCGAGACCGTCGGCGAGCGGCTCGCGTGCCATCAGCCAGGCAAGTGCCACGTGTACGGCGGTCGAATCCTGCTGGCCGTCGAGGCCCAGCGCCTCGCGGAGATCGTGTTCGTGAGTGACGGCGTCCATCACGAACTGTGAACTCACAGGGGCCGGAATCATCTCGAGCACCGGATCGAACGAGGCGATCTGCGCAACGAGCGCGCGTCGGAGA
>JBDKIV010000219.1:0-7249 GCA_039796935.1 Actinomycetota bacterium
GCTCGGCGACCCTCTCGATCGGTCGTGACGTGGTCGGCGCAGTGGGCGAGATCCATCCCGATGTGCTCGACGCGTTCGGCGTCACCGAACGCGTTGCATGGCTCGAGTTGGACGCCAGTCGGATACTCGCCGCCGATCCGAAGATCGCTCAATGGCGAGCGATCAGTCGATTTCCGAGCACCGATCTCGATCTTGCTCTCCAGGTGCCGGATTCGGTCGCGGCGGAGAAGGTCGACAAGGCGATTCGTCAAGCTGCTGGCGGCCTCCTCGTCGAGGCTCGTTTGTTCGACGTGTATCGGGGCGTCGGGATGCCCGAAAGGTCGCGGGGCCTCGGGTATCGACTTCGTCTCCAAGCCCCCGACCGGACGCTCACCGACGCCGAGATCGGCGGAGTGCGGGACAAGATCCTCGGAGTGCTCGCCAAGATGGGCGTCATCCTTCGAGGCTGACCCCACGACGAGCCGTTCAGTTCGCCGACAGATCGTTCGGGGCGTCGGCGATCCAGCGGAGCCGTCCTCCCTGTCGGCGGAGGACTGCGCGCCAGAGGTGATCGGGTTCGGTGGTGAACACGTCCTCGTCCGTGGCGTCGAACACCATCCACGCGCCCGCCTCGAATTCGGTCTCGAGTTGGCTCGGGCCCCATCCCGCGTAGCCGCGGAAGATTCGCACTCGATCGATCTCGCTCATCGCCTCGTCCGGTCGTAACGACAGGTCCACGGTGCCGAGGCCTGATGTGATGGGTCCCCACGTCGTCTCGTCACGACCCGTGCCGCTGGCAACTCCGATGAGCGAGTCATCGCCGACCGGGCCGCCGACGAACAGCATGGTCGGAGGAGCGAGGTGGCTGTGCCACAGGCCGAGCGGGCTCGAGCCGAGTGCATCGAGCATCTCCGACATGTCACGGTCGGGACGATTGAGCACGATGCCGACGGCACCGGATCCGGAGTGCTCGAGCATGAACACGACGGTGCGGTCGAAGTGGGGGTCGCCCAGCGGCGGGGTTGCGACGAGGAGACGGCCGCGTGTCGAGGCGCCGGGGTGTTGCACGGTGCCCAGTCTGTCGCGCATCGACGTCGGGGCACCCGCGACCGATTGACGTATGTTCATGCAGATAGATGTATGATCATGCGATGGTTCAACGTCGAGTCGCGATCGTCGGTGCATCCGGCTACACCGGTGCCGAACTGCTCCGTCTGTGCGCGCAACACCCGTCGATGGACGTGTCGATCGCCACCGGCGACAGCCAGGTCGGCATGCGGGCAGCAGCGCTGTACCCGAGCCTCGGTGCCGCCTACCCCGATCTCGTGTTCGAGGAGTTCGACGTCGATCGCATCGACGGACTCGACGCCGTGTTCCTCGGCGTGCCGCACGAGGCGAGCATGGCGCTGGTCCCGCAGTTGGCCGGGCGAGTCGGGCTCGTCGTCGACCTCTCGGCCGCCTTTCGTCTGAAGGATGCGTCGCTGTATCCGCGCTGGTACGGATTCCAGCACGACCAGCCCGACCACCTCGCTCGGGCAGCATTCGGTCTTCCTGAGTTGTTCCGCGAGCAACTTGTCGGAGCATCGCTGATCGCCACGCCCGGATGCCACGTCACCGCAGCATCGCTCGCGCTCGAGCCCTTGGTACGCGCAGGTCTCGTCGCGCGCGACGGCATCATCGTCGACAGCAAGACCGGCATCAGCGGCGCCGGGCGTGCCCTCAAACACGGTTCATTGTTCTGCTCGGCCGACGAGGACCTCCAGGCCTACGGGCTGCTCGATCACCGTCACACTCCCGAGATCGAGCAGGTCATCAGCAGTTCGTCGAACGGCGAACGCTGCAGTGTGCTGTTCACCCCGCACCTGGCGCCGCTCAACCGAGCGATTCTCGCCACCTGCTATGCGCGTCCGGTCGGTGAGGTGAGCACGGCGGTGCTGCTCGAGACGCTCGCCCGGAGCTACGCAGGCGAACCGTTCGTGGTCGTCGGCGAAGCGTCGCCGTCGACCAAGGCGGCACTGGGCACGAACACCGCCTTCCTGACCGCACGGTTCGACGAGCGGACCGGCACGGTCATCGTCATCTGCGCGATCGACAATCTCTGCAAAGGAGCGAGCGGGGGGGCGGTCCAGGCCGCCAACGTGGCGCTCGGCCTCCCCGAGGCAGAGGGTCTCCAGCGTGTGGGGCTGTACCCATGAGCAGCGAACCGAACTCCGTCGACAGGGCTTCCGAACGGGCCGATGTGCTCGTCGAGGCCCTTCCGTACATCCGTCGATTCTCTGGCAAGGTCGTGGTCGTGAAGTACGGGGGCAATGCCCTCGCCGGTGCGAGCGACGATCAAGCGCTCTCGCTGTTCGCCCAGGACCTCGTGCTCATGCGGGCCGTCGGGATGCGCCCCGTCGTGGTCCACGGTGGTGGTCCGCAGATCAGTGACCTGATGCAGCGACTCGGTAAGCAGACCGAGTTCCGTAACGGCCTCCGAGTCACCGACGCCGAGACGGTCGACATCGCCCGGATGGTGCTCATCGGTCAGGTCAACCCGCAACTGGTGTCGGCCATCAACGTTCACGGCCCGATCGCCGTCGGCGTGTCGGGCGAAGATGCCCGGCTGATCGCCGCGAAGGCTCGAGATCCCGAACTCGGCTTCGTCGGCGACGTCACCGCGATCAACCCGGGCATCTTGCAGGGACTGATCGGTGAAGGGTTCATCCCGGTCGTCGCGACGATCGGTACCGACCCCGCAGGGCAGGCGTACAACATCAACGCCGACACCGTCGCCGGCGAGATCGCCGAGTCGTTGCATGCCGAGAAACTCGTGTACCTCACCGACATCGAGGGACTCCGTCGCGTTGTCGACGACCCGGCGAGTCTGATCCGCCAGACGACCCCCGACGAGCTCGACCGACTGGTCGCCGATGGGGTCATCGGCGGTGGGATGATCCCGAAGGTCTCGAGTTGCGTCCAGGCGGTGCGCAACGGTGTCCGTCGGGCCCACATCCTCGACGGTCGCATCCCACACGTGCTGCTGCTCGAACTGTTCACCGACGAGGGCATCGGCACGATGGTGTCGTCGTCGAACCCGCTCCAGGAGACCTCGTGACCGCATCGCACGCCTTTCCCACCGAGTCAGCCGGCTCGAGCTGTCCGTTCATGCCGGTGTTCGGCCCTCCACAGGTGATGTTCGTCCGAGGGCACGGCACCGAGTTGTTCGATGCCGAGGGGCGCCGATACCTCGACTTCCTCTGCGGAATCGCCGTCACATCGCTCGGACATGCGCACCCGGCCATCGCCGAAGCCATGTGCGAACAGTCGAAGCGTCTGCTGCACGTCAGCAACTTCTTCACGAACGATGCCGCGACGTCGGCGGCCATCGAACTGCGGCAGTTGCTCGTCGAGGCGACCGGCCATGAGGGGCAGGTCTTCTTCTGCAACTCCGGGGCCGAGGCGAACGAGGCAGCACTCAAGCTCGCCCGCAAGTTCGGTGGACGCGGTCGGCACGTGGTCATCAGCGCCTACGGCAGCTTTCACGGCCGAACGCTGGCCGCGCTCGCGGCAACCGGGCAACCGGCCAAGCACGAGCCCTTCTTCCCGATGCCGGACGGCTTCCGTCACGTTGCGTTCGGCGATCTCGCCGAGTTCGAACGGGCGATCGACCCGACTGTGTCGGCGGTGCTCATCGAGACACTGCAGGGCGAGGGTGGCGTGGTTCCCGCCGACCCCGAGTACCTGCGCGGACTCCGTCGGGTCTGTGACGAACGGGGGCTCCTCTTGATGGTCGACGAGGTGCAGACGGGTTTCGCGCGTACCGGACGTTGGTTCGGGTTCGAGCACGCCGGCATCGTGCCCGACGTCGTCACGATGGCGAAGGCGATGGGCAACGGGTTTCCCGTCGGGGCGGTCTGGGCCCGTACCGACGTCGCCGCTGCGTTCCGACCGGGGGATCACGGCAGCACCTACAGCGGTACGGCGATCGCCACCGCCGTCGTCAGTGCCGTGATCGCCGAGATGCGCCGCATCGATGCACCTGCTCGCGCTGCGGCGCAAGGTGAAGCGCTCCGGAAGAAACTCGCCGCCGTACCGGGGGTCGTCTCCGTGCGTGGCCAGGGTCTTCTGCTCGGTGTCGAGCTGGGCGATGGTGTCGATGCCAGGGCTGTGTCGGCCGAGTTGTTGACCCGCGGACTGGTCACCAATGCCGTCACGGCGACGGCCCTGCGACTCGCGCCCCCGATCACGGTGACCGACGACGAGATCGACGAAGCCGTCGCGCTCGTCGCCGCCGTGCTGTCGGAAGGAACTGCATCATGAGGCATCTCCTCGACATCACCGACCTGACGGCAGACGAGTTGCGCCTGGTGCTGGAGCTGGCAGCGATGCCTGCCGGGTCGATGCCTCGGCCGTTGGCAGGGCAGGGGGCAGCGCTCGTGTTCGAGAAGCCGTCCAACCGGACGCGCCACAGCATGGAGATGGCCGTCGTGCAACTGGGCGGCCACCCCGTCTACACCCGCGGCGACGAGGTCGGACTCGACGTGCGCGAGCCGGTCGAGGACGTGGCGCGGATCATGTCGGGCTATCACGCTCTCCTCGCAGCGCGGGTGTTCTCGCACGCCACGGTCGAGCGCCTGGCGGCTGCAGCATCGGTTCCTGTCATCAACATGCTCAGCGATCGGAGTCACCCTCTGCAGGCGCTCGCCGATGTCGCCACGATGACCGAGGTGGTCGGTGATCTCGCCGGCGTCACCGTCGCATACGTCGGCGACCACAACAACGTGTCGAGGTCGCTGGCCCAAGCCTGCGTCATGCTCGGCGCTCACGTCCGCCTCGGATGCCCGCAGGGCTACGACGCATCCCTCGACGAACTCGCGCAGATCGACGGTCTCGGGCCGGGCTCCGTCCGTGCGTTCGCCGATCCGGTCGAAGCAGTGAGGGGGGCTCAGGTGGTTCACACCGACACCTGGACGTCGATGGGCCAGGAGGCCGAGAAAGCCGAGCGGCAGGCCATCTTCTCGCCGTTCCGCGTCGACGGAGACCTGATGTCCAATGCGGCACCGGGAGCATGGTTCATGCATTGCCTGCCTGCGTACCGCGGTCTCGAGGTGACCGCCGAGGTCATCGACGGTCCCCGGTCTCTCGTGATTCGTCAGGGCCATCAACGAATGCACACGGCCCGTGGCGCCATTGCCTTCCTCCTCGGAGTTCGACCGTGACGACCAAGGTGCAGCGACAGCAGACCATTGCTCGGCTGATCGGCCAGCATCCGGTCACCAGCCAGCCACAACTCCTCGACCTGCTCGCTGCCGAGGGGTTGTCGGCCACTCAGGCGACCGTGTCGCGGGACCTCGACGATCTCGGTGCCGTGAAGGTTCGGGTACCTGGTGGAGAGACCGTGTACGCGATCCCCGAATACGAACCGGCACGGCTTGCCCCGCACGATCATCTTCGTCGAGTCCTCGGTGAATGGGTGGCGGAGGTGAAGTCGTCGGGCAACCTCGTGGTGCTTCGGACACCACCCGGTTGCGCCCATGTGGTCGCGTCGGCGCTCGACCGCTCGAGCGTCGCGGGCCTGCTCGGGACGGTGGCCGGTGACGACACACTGCTGTGCGTCGCGGACGAAGAGACCGGAGGACCGGCGCTGTCGGAGTTCTTGCGTGATCTGGCGGGCCTCTCATGAGCGGCAACACGTTGTGGCACGGTCGGTTCGAGGGTGGGCCGGCTGCGGAGCTGATGGCGTTCACCGAGAGCTTGTCGTTCGACCGTCGACTGTGGCGCGACGACATCGCGGGATCGCGTGCGCACGTGCGCGGATTGGCACGCGTCGGCATCATCTCGGCCGACGAGATGGGTGCCGTCCTCGACGCACTCGACCGGGTCGCGGCAGAGATGGAGGACGGATCGTTCGTGTTCGTCCCGAGCGATGAGGACATCCACACTGCTGTCGAGCGACGGGTCACCGATCTCGCCGGGGCTGCAGGAGCCAAGTTGCACACCGGTCGGAGCAGGAACGATCAGAGCGCCACCGACGTGCGGCTGTGGGCCAAGCGTGAACTGATGGTGATCGCGGGACGGGTGCTCGACCTCGAGGCGGTGCTGCTCGAGCGCGCAGACGAGGCCGGCGAGACCTATCTACCCGGCTATACGCATCTACAGCGAGCGCAGCCGGTGCTCCTCGCTCACCACCTGCTCGCCCACGGATGGGCGCTCGGTCGTGACGTCGAGCGCTTGCTCGACCTGATGGAACGTCTCGACGTGTCGCCGCTCGGTGCCGGGGCGCTGGCAGGATCGTCGCTCCCGCTCGACCCCGATGGCAACGCCGCCGACCTGGGGTTTGCTCGGCGTTTCGAGAACTCGTTGGACGCCGTGGGTTCGCGCGACCACATCGCCGAGGCGCTCTTCGTCTTGACGCTCATCGCGATCAACTTGTCGCGGATCGGCGAGGAGTTCGTGCTGTGGACCACGGATGAGTTCGGCTTCGCCAGGCTCGACGACGGCTATGCGACCGGTTCGTCGATGCTTCCGCAGAAGAAGAATCCCGACATCGCCGAGCTCGCCCGCGGCAAGGCCGGTCGGGTGATCGGCGACCTCACGGGGTTCCTCGCCACGATGAAGGGTCTGCCTCTCAGCTACAACCGCGACTATCAGGAGGACAAGGAGCCGCTGTTCGACGCAGTGGACCAGATCCGCCTGGCGCTCGGCGCGCTGTCGGGGATGATCGCCACCGTACGCTTCGTTCCCGAGCGGATGCAGGCTGCTGCCGATGCCGAGAGCACGGCCGCGACCGATCTCGCCGAATGGCTCGTCGAACGTGGAGTGCCCTTTCGCGAGGCGCACGCCGTAGTCGGGTCGCTGGTGCGGCAGGCGCTCGATGGCGGTGGCTCGCTGCGCGAACTGGTCGAGAGACACCCGCAGCTGGGCCCCGAGGCCGGTGAACTCGTCGCGCCGGGTGTCTCGGTCCGTCGCAGGACGACACCCGGCGGTGCCGGCCCGGTTCCTGTGTCAGATCAACGAGAGCGCTTCCGTCGACGACTCGCCGAGCTCCGAGCTTCAGTGGCAGCCGACCTTCGCTGAGCCGAGACGCGACGCTCGTCGACCTGGCGGGCTGAAGGTACGTCTCACCGATCGTCGGCATGGTCAATCGTCGGAGCTCTCCCAGTGCATCCAGTAACCGTGCGGGTGGCATGTCGCCAGACGGTTCACGCTTCGACGACCCTGTCTCCATCGTGTGACGGCGAGCACCGTGAGATCCTCGCCCGGATGGCGAGCGGGAATGGGTAGTCCC
>JBDKIV010000220.1:0-6180 GCA_039796935.1 Actinomycetota bacterium
GACGACATGCAGAAGATGGCCGAGAGCAACAAGGCGTTCGCTCACTACCGCTACTGATCGTCGCCCGATCTCGTCGAACGAACCCGCCCCGATGGGGCGGGTTCGTTCGCGTCGGGAACCGGATGGACGACGGGTGACGTCCAATGGCCATGCGTTCGTTCACCCATCGCGCCGCGGTCCTCCTCGGTGGTACTGCTCTCGTACTCTCGGCCGTCGGTTGCGCGGGTGACGACCCCGACGCTCGGTCGTCATCGGCGACCGAGACGACTGCTCGTTCCGTGTCGGTGCCGACCGGGTCGACACCGACCAGGGTCTCGGGCGGCTTCGGCTCGTCGAGGCTCCAGTTCTTCGGAGCGTGCGACGACCTCTTGGCCTACCTGAAGACCGAGACGCTCGAGAGGGTGACGGCATGGGGGCTCGGCTACGGGGGCTATTACCCGGTGATGGGACGTGGCGAGATGACGGCGGCGACCGAGGTGCCGATGGCGATGGACGACTCGTCCGGCATGGCGCCCGCCTCGACGGCACCCGACTACTCGACGACGAACACCCAAGAGCAGGGCGTCGACGAAGGCGACATGGTCGAGACCGATGGTCGGAGCATCTTCGTCGCCAGCCCCGACGGGGTCAGGATCGTCGATGTGCAGCGTGCCGACGTCGTCGAGCGCCTCGATGTCCCAGACGGCGAGCACCAGTTGTTGCTCGACGGCGAGCGACTGCTCGTGGTGACGAGGCTGTGGACCGGCGCCGACGAGACGGTCGCCTCGCTGTTCGACGTCGGCGACGTCGACAGCCCGGTCCTCGTGAGGCGCACCCACGTCGAAGGACGCCTGGTCGCAGCGCGTGCGGTCGAGGGAACCGCTCGGCTCGTGTTGTCGTCGTCGATCGCAGGCCGGCTCGACTTCGTCGCCCCGGATCGCTTCGGGCTCGACGAAGAGCGGGCGCTCGCCGCGAACCGCGCGGTGATCGAGTCGTCGACGATCGAGGACTGGATGCCGCGCTGGTTCGACGAGACCGACACCGGCGACTACGGGCCGATCGGCGAGGCGCTCGACTGCAGCAACGTTGCCGCACCGCGTGACTTCGCCGGCCTTGGCATCTCGTGGATCGCGACGATCGATCTCGACGCGGGCAGCGATGACGTTCCCTCTCAGCCGATCGGTAGTGCCGGCATCGTCTCGACGGGTGACACGGTCTACGCCTCGACCGAGCACCTCTATCTCGCCACGGTGCCCTGGGACTGGTACGCGGGTGGCCAGGGCGACATCGAGGGACAACCGCCGACGCTCATCCATCAGTTCGAACTCGATGCACTCGGGAGCGCGTCGTACCGGGCATCGGGAGAGGTGCCGGGGAGACTCGTCAACCAGTTCGCGATGAGCGAGCACGACGGCGTGCTCCGAGTGGCCTCGACCGTCGATCAGTGGTCCGACACGCCGAGTGCGTCGGCGGTGTATGCGCTGCGTCCCGAAGGTGACGAACTCGTCCAGATCGGTGCGGTCGAAGGTCTGGGCGTGACCGAGCAGATCTACGCCGTGCGGTTCATCGGTCCGACCGCCTACGTGGTGACGTTCCGTCGGACGGACCCGCTGTACGTGATCGACCTCACCGATCCGACCGCTCCGGTGGTGGCGGGCGAGCTGAAGATCCCGGGATACTCCGCCTATCTGCACCCCGTCGCCGACGGACTGCTGCTCGGTGTCGGCCAGGATGCCGACGAGCAGGGCTTCACCCGTGGTACGAAGCTGTCGCTGTTCGACGTGAGCGACCCGTCGGCACCGGTCGAGGTCTCGTCGTTGATGGTCGGCGGGTCGAGCGAGGCCGAGTGGGACCATCATGCGTTCCTGTTCTGGCCCGAGGACGGGACGATCGTCATCCCGACGTCGCCGATGTGGGGGCCGTGCCCGGTCGGCGCATCCTGTCTCGCCGATGGCTTCCGCGGCCCGGCGGGGGGTGCGGTCGTGGTGCAGTTGGTCGACGGTCGACTCGAGGCGCGTGGAGTGGTTCAGCAGTCGACCGAGCCCTCCACCGGGTGCTGGAACCCGATGCAGCGCTCGGTCGTCATCGGGTCCGAGCTCGTGACCATCGGCTTCGACCGGGCGACCTTCAGCGATCGTGCGAGCTTGGCGCTGCGCGATTCCGCCACGTGGGGGACGCCCGACCAATACGGATGCGGGTACTGGATCGACTGACCGGCCCACACCAGGTTCAGGGCGCCAGATTCAGGGCATCACGTTCACGGCTCGCAGGTCACCGACCCTGAACGTCACCGGCGACGAAGCCCACACGTAGTCGTCGAGCGACTCGGTGTATCCGTCGACCCAGAACACGATGGTGTAGGTCACGTGGGCGGTGAGCGTCACGCGGCCCGGCCCCGGCGGCGTCCATCGGCATGGCCCGCCGACCCCGGGCCGGCCGTGATCGGGCAGGGGAGGGGCGGCCGGGACCGAGGCCGGACTGCGGGTGGGGGCGACGCCGGGGATGCAGGCGACCCGGATCCGGGCCGGTGGGCTCGGACGTCTCGGGTCGGGTTCGAACCAGACCTCGACGTCGAGGCGGCGTGGGGCCGCCACGAGCACGAGCGACGAGCCGCGATACCGGACCGTCGGCGATCGCTGCGTGACCCAGGCGTCGGGGCGGATCGCCAGCCAGACCGGGGATCGTGTGACGAGACCGCCGTAGCGCTCGACGACGACGGGGGTGGCGACGGTGGGCCTGGTGAGACGGAGGTCGTTACGGAGCACGTCGATGCGCCGGCGTGGGTCGAGTAGCGGGTCGGTGAGCGGTACCGAGATCAGCCCGCGGAAGTTGACCCCGTAGAACGTGCGGTCGCAGAACACCGAGAAGGTTCGGGTGGCCGAGGCGAGCGGACCGCGCGTCGCGAGCCCGAGGACGTCGAGCGGGAGCTCGCCTGGCGGTAGCTCGAACGCCACGGCTGCGCCCTCGACGAAGTGGTACGCGCTCGTGACGGTGGTGCCGGCGCGAACTCGTCGCCCGTCGGAGAGCAGGAAACCGTTGCGGTCCGCGGTGAGCGAACAGCCCGTGGTGCCGCCGCCGCCGTGGCGAGCGAATCTCGAGTTCGACGGTATGAGCGTGAGGCGCTGCACGCCGCCGTCGGCATCTCGTGTGGTGACCGATCGTCTGGTCGCCAGCGCAACGGGAGGTTGCGTGGCTCGAACCGATGTGACCGTCTCGAGCCGAGCCGCCGATGCCGTGTTCGGTCCCGCGATCGGCCCTGCGTTCGGTCCCGCGACGGCCGCCGCCAGGCAGACGGCCAGGAACGACCCCGCCACGACCGGACGGGAGGAGCGGCGCCGCCGAGGGTGGAGGTCGATGCGGGCGTCGTGACTCGCGTGATCCATGCACTGGACCGTCCCGGTCGGAGTGGGTCAGCGCACGGATCAAGCCAGCAGCGGCGACACCTCGGTGCCGAGCACCCAACCCTCCTCGGCCACGACGGCCAGGCGGTCGGCATCGACGAGGTCGGGTCCGAACCATCCCCCCAACCGATCGTCACGGTCGAGTTCGACGAGATGCTCGGCCAGGCAGAGCACCTGCGCTGCATCTCGTACGGGATGGCGTGCCAGATCGACGTCGATCGCCGATGGCCAGGCCTCGGCGATGACGATCGAATCGGGCAGACCATGACGAGGGTCGGATACCAGGTCGGTCTCGAACGGCCAGACGACGGTTCGGCGGCGAAGCGCCGGGTGATCGCGGATCGCTGAGAGCACGGGGATCGCCGTCAGTGTCTGGCTGCCGACGCTGCCCGCTCCGGCGAGCTGCCACACCGAAGCGGGGTGTCGTCGTCGTGCTCGCAGCGCCTGCTCGGTCCGGCGCCATTCGCCGAGGGATTCGCCCGACGGACAACAGTGGGGGAATCCCGGTGGCTTGGTCCGCTGCAGCGACGGTCGCACGCTCGCCGCCGAGGTGGTTCCCCAGAACGGTCCGGGCCCCGGGCTGATCGTCGCGTTGAGGGCTGCGGCGACGTCGAACCGGTTGTTGTCGTTGTCCGGTCGGTCGACGAGCATCGTCGAGACGAGGTCCCAGGTGAAGCGCCAGGGAGCGTTCGTCGTGCAGCCCAGGAGTCGGGCGAACCCCTGCGGGTAGCCGAGCGCCACGTCGACGGCGATGAGGACCGAGCCCGGCCGATCGACGAGGGCGCTGCAGAGGCGGGCGGCTGCCTGGTGCCGTGTCGGCGGGTTGTGCAGCTGCGTCTGTCGGCTCTCGACGTCGAGCACGCAGATCCAGATCGAGTCGGCTCCGATGGTCGGGCGTGAGCTGGCGCTCCAGTCGACCGTGACGACGGTGTCGAACATCGGCGGACGCACCCTCGACGTCCGCTCGTCTCAGGCTGCGGTCTCGACGATGATCCGCAGGTGCGGCCATGCAGCGGCGAAGCCGCCGTGGAGTTCGAGACGGGACACCTCGTCCGTCGTCACCCAGGCAACGGCGTCGGTCTCGAAGTTCATCGACTCCCCGAACGGGTGCTCGACCTCGACCACCAGTGTGGTGTACGACCAGTCGCTCGCCGGGGCGAACACGTACGAGCCGAGCACGCGGTGATCGGACGGGATGTCCCCGACCTCTTCGCCCGCTTCGCGCAATGCCGCCTCGTAGGCGGTCTCGCCCTCGTCGAGCGCACCGCCGGCGCAACTCCAGGTGCCCCCCTCGTGGGCGAAGGCCGACCGTTTCTGGAGCATCACCCGAGTCGGACGCCCGTGGGGCCGGTGCACGAACACCACCCCTGCTGCTCCGAAGACTCCCCATCGGACATGTCCGTCCGAACACCGCAAGAACCCGTCGCCTGATCGCCGTGACATCATCGACATCCTGCCAGAGGTGGGCGGTGGTCGCCCGTGTCGCCGTCAGAGGCTCCGAAGCTGGCGATCCAGTTCGGCGACGACCGGGTGCCCGGGGCCGAGGAGGATCTGCAGTTCGTCGATGGTCGCGGTGAGGAGTTCTGCAGCCGAACGAGGCTGGCCGAGCGCGCGGTGGTACGAGGCGGCGACCGAGCGGGCACTCGTCCACAGGGTCGTCGCCGGGGCGACGACCGATGGATCGGTCGAGACGACGTGGAGTGCCCATCGAAGCGCGCCGAGGTAGTCGCCGGTCTCTGCGAGAGCTGCGCCGAGGTCGAGTTCGAGCTCGGCGCAGGTGAGCATCATCGACGAAGGAGCGACGTCACCGTCGTCGACGATCCGTTCGAGCGCAATGTGGATGCGTCGGACCGCTTCGAGCGAGAAGCGAACGCTCGACTCGAGGTCACCCGCCGCGCGTGCCGAGCGTGCTGTGCGGTGGAAGGCGCGGATCATGCGGTCGCTGGCCGGGTTGCCGCTGGCATCGAGCGCTGGCCAGGCTTCGAGGAAGTAGTTGATGGCTTCGTCGTGACGCTCGAGCCGAGCGCACAGCTCGGCTGCCGACAGGCGCCACTCGGGAAGGGTCGTGTCTCGGGCCAACGCCCGTGCCGACCGGTGGAAGATGGCTCGCTCGAGTCGGTCGAGGGCTCGGGCCGGCTCGGTGTCGAGCGCCTCGCGGTAGGCATGCAGCGCCGATCGCTCGGCGTGCACCGATCCGTACAGGTACCCGACCTCGTCGGCCCACTCGACGGCTGCACGGAAGTGCCGACCGCGACGTGCAGGCTGCGCGCCGAACGAGCGCTGGACGAACGCTGCCACGAACGCCCTGATCTCGTCGAGATCCTCGACGCCCTCGGCGTCGGCGAGGTCGCAGGCGGCTGTGACGATGCGCTGCGGCCATCGGGAGTCGATGTCGCCGACGGCGATCTCGAGGAGCTCACCGAGCAACAGCACCCGCTGCTCGAGCGGTGCCCTCGGCGCTGTGGTGCCCAGCCCGAGGCGACCGACGATCAGGTGATGGATGCGAGCGAGGTCTGCGCCGTCGGTGAGCGCGTCGAGGAGGCGGATACCGAGCAGACCGGCGGCGTGCTCGATCGCTCGCTGCCGATCGCTCGAATCGAGCACGGCGGGGACGAAGGGGGGTTCGGTCGGAGTCACCGGACCACGAACGGCACGAGCGACGTCGGCAGTGCGGTCCACCCGGGAACCTCGCCGGGGTAGGAGGCGCCAGAGGCGCCGTGGTCGTACTGCACGGTTGTCGAACCTCCCGCCGGACACCGAAGCCGATCGGTGGATACTGCCACATCGCCGTGCCGGCTCG
>JBDKIV010000221.1:0-4447 GCA_039796935.1 Actinomycetota bacterium
TCTTGGTGCGGCAGCCATCCGGGCCACGGGCGAGCAGTGGTCCGAGGTCGCTGCGTCGACCCGCCCGTCCACGGGCGTCGATCTGGCGGCGCGCACCATGCGACAGGTGCTGGTCGGCTGCCAGGCGCCACCGGCTCGGACACAGGATCCACTCTCGTGGCGGATGATCCCGTTCGTCGCCGGCCCACTGATCGAGGCCGGAGCCGAACTGGTCGCCGAGTTGAACCGTGCGATCGACGCGCGCGCCGAGAATCCACGCTTCACCGATGACGGTGTCGTCCATCACGGCGCATTCCAGCTGACGAGTCTCGGCTTGCGGCTCGACACGTTCCGGTTGGCCCTCACCCAGTGGCTCTCGACGTCACTGGCGCGCATCGTGAAGCTGCACGACCCGAGCTACACGGGGCAGGACCGATTCCTCGCATCGGGACCGGCGGGCAGTTCGGGGACCATGGTGCTCGAGTACACGGCGGCATCGGCGCTCGAGACGGTCCGGTCGCTCGCCGATCCGTCGAGCCGGCACACGACGACCATCTCGATCGGTACCGAGGACCACGCATCGTTCGCCACTCGGTCCGCCATGGCCACCAGAGAGAGTGTCGATGCGGTGCGTACGGTCCTGGCGTGCGAGTTGATCACGGCGGTTCGTGCAGTTCGCGGCGCCGAGGGTCTACCGATCGGCCCGGTCGTACGCCGACTCGTCGACGCGTGTCACGGCATCGGTGCGCCGGGCATCGATCGTCCGTTGATCGACGAGATCGCGCTCGCCGGCGAGTACCTGACGATGCTCGACGTCGCTGGCTGACTGCGATCCCGTCAGCTTCGGCGGGGCAGACCGATCCGCACCGACACACCGTCCGAACAACGCACGTACGGCTCGTCGCAAGGTGTCGGGAGGCCCGCAGCCGACACCAGCGCATCATCGAGGTCGTTCAGCGTGGCTGCCCGTAGGGGCCAGGGTTCGTGGTCGACGGATGCATGGCGAACGCCGCGCCTCGTACGCGAGTACAGGCCCCATCGAGCAGTCAGGAAGATGTCGAGTTCGGTTGCCGCAACGGGCGCACCCATCGTGATCTCGATGCGCGAGTCGGCCACCCGCTCGGGCCAGCGTCGGCGCACGAGCGTGGTCAAGGTGTCGCCGGTCCGCACGTGCGACGTCCTTCCGAAGCAGTACGGCAAGCGATAGCTGATGCGGGCGACCAGAGCAGGCAGGAGGCGGTCGACGTCGAGAGAGAAGAACCAGACGCCTGGCCGACCGTGCCCGCGGACGTAGGTGCGGACGTTCACCTCGGCGAACGACCCGAGATACGGCACGGCCGGTCCGTGCGGCAGCCCGATGCGCCGCATCGAGAACGGGATCAGCCCCACCCAGGCCGAGCCGTCGAAGGTGTCGACTTCGAGACCGACGGGGAGCAGAGCCTGCACGACCGAGGGCTCGTACCTCCAGTGCACGTACGCGAGATCGAGCCAGTCCTGGCGCATCACCGCCGTGCGGACGGGCCATGGGCACAGTTCCGAGTCGGTCCGCACTCGTCGGAGCATACGGGGCGAACAGTGGGTGATCGTCCGCTTCTCGAGGTTCATCCACCGGTCGTCAGGGCATTGTCGTGCGTATCCATGACGGATGATTCCAAGGAGGAGACAATGGCCAAGCACAGGGTGGTCAGCCCGGCGATCGAACAGTGGCCGAGTTGGTTCGGCCGACTCGGGATTCCCGAATCGTGGCAGCAGTTCCTCGACGCCGAAGCCATCAAGGTCGAGGAGTACCGCGATGGAGACGAGGTCGTCATCCGAGCCGAGATCCCCGGTGTCGATCCGAACAAGGATGTCGATGTCACCGTCCAGGACGGCATGCTCTGCATCCACGCCGAGCGCTCACAGGAGTCGAGCACTGGCGAGGACGATGAGGGCGAGCGCGAGCACTACCGGAGCGAGTTTCGTTACGGATCGTTCACGCGGGTGGTCCCGCTTCCCGCCGGTGTCACCGAGGCCGAGGTGTCGGCGACGTATCGGGACGGGATCCTCGAGGTGCGCGCTCCTACCAAGTCCGAGCAGACACGGGCACACAAGATCGAGATATCGCACCGCTGACGATCAGTTCGCTCGGGCGGCAGCATCGATGGGTCGAGCGGGCGCGCCGCGCAGTCGGCGGGCCGTGCGGTGGGTCTGGTAACCTGACCCATCGTGTTGAGTCGTGTCGGTGAGGGGTCGGAACGCGGCCGGCACGAGGTTCCCGGTGTGTCGGTGGCCCGTGGCTGATGGTGTCGTGGGTGAGCAAACTCTGGCGCTCGGTCGAGTGTCGGCTGATCTGGATCGCGGCGGTCTCGAGTTCTCCCTGCGCACAACCAGCGACCCGAGCGATGACTCGGTCAGCGACCTCCGCGCCGTGGGAGTGAGCTACCAGTGGGTCGATCTCCTGGCTGAACACGGTGACCGACTCGAAGACCGTTACGACCTCCAGTTCTCGAACGATGCCGTCGCCATCTACGCCGTCCGGTGCGAACGATGATGAACGCAGTCCGTACTCCGCTGTGTCGATCCGCCACGATCGGACCTCCGTCGTGAGGATCAGCATCATCCAGAGCAACTACCTGCCCTGGAAGGGGTACTTCGATCTCATTGCGAGCTCCGACCTGTTCGTCGTGTACGACTCTGCACAGTTCACGAAGAACGACTGGCGCAATCGAAACAGGATCATGACCAAAGAGGGTCCGGTCTGGCTGTCGCTCCCGATCGCCACGGCGGGGCGATCAGGACAGTCGATCCGTGACGCTCGGCTCGCCGACACGCGACGTCTGCAGCGGCACGCTCTGACCCTCGACCAGACCTACGGAAAGCTCGCGGGGTTTCAAGAGATTCGGGCCCCCCTCATGACGGCGTTCGAACAGCTGCGTTCGTGCGAACTCCTGCACGACATCAACGTCACCCTTCTCAGATGCCTCGCCCGATGTCTGGGTCTCTCCGTCGAGTTCATCCAAGACACCGATGTGCCTCGAGAGTCGGCCAATCCCACCCAGCGCATCGTCGACATCTGCACGTTCTTCGGTGCCACGAGTTACCTCACGGGGCCGGCGGGGTTGAGCTATCTCGAGCTCGAGCGATTCATGCGCCGTGGGATCGCTGTCGATGTGATCGAGTACGACCACTACTCGGAGTACCCGCAGCGAGGGTTCGCTCCGTTCATGCACGGTGTCTCGGTGGTCGACCTCATCGCGAACACGAGCATCTCGGTCGCTCGTCGGGAGCTTCGAGGGCGGACGCACCGGGTCATCCGACACAAGGCCCCCGTGTGATCGGGGATGTCGCGAAACCGCTGGGGCCCAGTGTGCGACGGGCGGCCGCTGCTCTACGCCGGCAAGCCCAACTGGACACTCCTCGACGGGCTCACCCCACCCTGAAATCCGAAGAGCCACTGAGAGTTGAACGGGTTCCAGCCAAGCGCAGCGCCGCTGGCGCCGCCACCGTAGTAGCCCCAGTACTGGGTGCCGTAGGCATCGACGGCACCACCCCAGCCCAACCGGTCGAAACCCCACTGGTCCTTTGCGCTTTGGACAGCGAGCCACATCGAAGGGTTCATGACGCCGCCATTGTTTGTGCCGACGATTTGATTCTGGAAGACCGCTGTAAACCACGTGGTCTGGTTGCCGTAGATGCCGTCAACGGTGAGAGGGCAGCCATTCGAGTTGACGAGCGCTTGAACGAAGCCGGACATGTTGGAGTACCTGTAGCTCGTTGAGCTGACGGTGTAGCCCGAGGTGCTCCAGTAGAACGTGTTCAAGCCCGACCCAGCTTCTGCGCTGGGCGCCACGATGCACAGCGCGAGCAAAGGCGCCACAAGCGCGCCCGCCAGCGCTGATTTCCACGTTCGGTTCACGAACTCTCACCGGTCTCAATCGACGCGGTCGCGAGTACCTGGTGCAGCACCTCGAGCGGCGTCCGTTCTTTCGTCGAGGTGCCCTGGAGGCCCACCACAACCCACTGCGCCCCTGCTCTTCCGATCGCCGCCAGAACGGTGCCATTCTTGGGGCCAATGTCGTACAAGTCCCAATCAGTAGCGCCCACAACGACACGTTCGAGTGACTGCTCGGGCGGCAACCGGGCAGGAGCCGACTGAACAACCACCGTGAGTGCCATCGGGCCATCAAGAATCCAGCGCCCGCTTGCCACCACGAAGTCCGGATGCGAGGGTGCAGGTCGTGGGTCTTCGACGGCATCCGCAGGTAGGACCACCCTCGCTGGGCCTACGTCGGCCGTTCGAGGCCGCTCGTCTGCTGGCCGTACTGCATCCTCGGCGAGCGTGGTCGTGGCCGATTGTTCACGTGTAGTCGGATGGGGTCACGTGCCGGGCGGCAGATCTGAACGGTATCGAACTGATACCATGCGCCCGTGGCCATGACCCTGCGACTGACGGACAGCGAACAAGACGCCCTACGCGAGCGCGCTGAGG
>JBDKIV010000222.1:0-3501 GCA_039796935.1 Actinomycetota bacterium
CGTCGGCGACACGGCCGGCATCGAGCGCATGGGCGAGGGCCAGCGGGATCGATGCCGACGAGGTGTTTCCCGTGAAGTGCAGCACGGTCGACGTCTTGTCCATCGGGATGCCGAGGCGATCGCATGCGGCCTCGATGATCCGGATGTTGGCCTGGTGGGGCACCACGAGCGAGATCTGATCGGCGGTCACTCCGGCCGCGTTCATCGACTTGGTGGCCGAGTCGACCATGATCCGCACGGCTCGTCGGAAGACTTCCTTGCCTTCCATCTGGACGAACCCGCCGATGTCTGCGTAGAGGAATCTCTCGGCTGCGCCGTCGGCGTCGAGGTCCCAGCCGAGCAGTTGGCCGGGGCCGTCGGTTGCTTCGAGCACGACTGCTCCGGATCCATCGGCGAACAGAACGGCCGTGTTTCGGTCGGTCCAATCGGTGATCCGAGCAAGGGTGTCGGTGCCGATGACGAGCAGCTTCCGTGCTCCCATCGCGATGAGGCCGTGCGCCATGACCAGCCCGTAGGTGAAGCCGGAGCACGCAGCGTTCACGTCGAAGGCACCACAGCGGAGTCCGAGTTGATGAGCGACCCCGGGGGCCGAGGCGGGCACGGCGCGATCGGGCGTGGTCGTGGCCAGGATCAGGCCGTCGATGTCGCCGGGATCGACGCCTGACATCTCGAGGGCCTGTCGACCGGAACGCACGGACAGGTCGGTGGTCGTTCCGCCGACATGCCGCTCGCGTATGCCGGTCCGCTCGACGATCCACTCGTCTGAGGTGTCGAACATCGACTCGAGGTCGACGTTGGTGAGGACCTTGTCGGGCAGTGCCGTACCCCAGCCGCTGATGACGGCACCGCGTACTCCGTCGGGAATCGAAGGCATGATCAGACCGTCCTCAGCCAGGCGATGGGTTGTCGCAATGTGACTCGCTCGCCCGACACGGCGATGAAGCTCTGGAGCTCACCGGCGAAGGCCGAGCGCACTTCGGTGTCGCCGATGTGGCCGATCACGGTTCCGACGTCGATGCGGCTCCCGTCGGCGAGGCCGCCAACGGGCTCGAACATGCCAGCCGCAGGGCTGACCACCAGACGCTCCGCCGCGAAGAGGTGCTCGCCCTCGTGCTGGCGTGTCGAGGCAGTGCTGCTGCCGACCCAGTCGAGCAACTTCGCCAGGTCGTCGGGAGTCGCGATGGAGATCGTGCGAGCGTGCTCGACGGTGCGCTTGGCCATCCCGGTCAACACGCCACCCGGGCCGAGTTCGACGAAGTCGCTGACACCCAGTTCGGCCATCTGCAGGAGGCAGTACTTCCAGCGAACCGGGCTGCTGAGTTGTGCCGAGAGCAGCGACGTCCACTCGCTGCCCGCTGCATGGGGCAGCGCATCGACGTTGGAGATCACCGGCACCTCGGTGTCTCGTGGCTGGGCCTCGGCGATGGCCCGCCTGAGGCGGTCGCGCGCGGGGGCCATGAACGGTGTGTGGAAGGCACCCGAGACCTGGAGCGGCATCACCTTCTTGGCGCCCAATTCCTTGGCCACGACTCCTGCTGCGGCGACGCCCTCGGGCGAGCCGGCGATGACGACCTGGCCGGGGGCGTTGAAGTTGGCGACCCAGACGTCGGAGTCGGCCCGACGGCACGCCACCTCGACGAGATCGTCGTCGAGGCCGAGCACCGCCGCCATCGTTCCCGGATTGTCGTTACCGGCGTGGTGCATGGCGTCGGCGCGTTCGCTGACCAGCCGCACGCCCTCGTCGAAGCCGAGCGCTCCGGTTGCCGTCAGGGCCGTGTACTCGCCGAGGCTGTGGCCGGCGCAGAAGCTCGGCTCGACCCCGAGCCGCTCGACGGCGTCGAGCACGATCAGGCTCGACACGAACGTGGTCAACTGCGCGTTGCGTGTGTCCTTGAGTTCGTCGGCATCTGCGTCGAGGAGCAGGCGCGCCACATCGCGCTCTGCGACGTGCGAGGCCTCGTCGACCAGTTCCCAGCTGTCGTGATCGACCCAAGGTCGACCCATGCCCGGTCGCTGCGAGCCTTGGCCCGGAAAGGTGAATGCAAGCATGTGCTCGGCGGTGCTCCTCGTCGTCGGGCTCTGGGCCCGCGGAAACCCTAGACCGACCGTGTGGTGCTGCACGTGCTACCCACGAGTAACACCTCGGGGCTGTATCGTGTGGCCGTCACTCGCCCGAGTGGCGGAATGGCAGACGCGACGGACTCAAAATCCGTTGTCCGAAAGGGCGTGTGGGTTCGAGTCCCACCTCGGGCACTGGTTCGGATGGCATGCCGCTCTGCGCCCCAACAGGAAGAACTAGCGTGCTGGCGATGTCACCCGATCCCGACACCGCCATCGACGACGACGCTGCGAGGCTGGCCGACGAACTTGCTGACGACACACTCGACGGTGTCGCCGGCGGGACTCGTGAGCCGATCACGCCGTACTAGGACGTACGAGGACTCGCCAGAGCGGCCGACATGCTCGGCCGAACGTGAGATCGTCAGGTCGGCGGTGCTCGGTCGGCCCGTCGGGCCGCCGGGGGTCGGGTACCCTGCGGACGTGCAGGAATCGTTCGTCGTGCCGGACACCGTCACGTGGGTCGACGGTGATGTGCGTGTCGCAGTTGCAGTGCCCCGGTCGTCGGGGCCGGTGCCGGCGGTACTGGTGCTCGACGGTCAGTCGATGTTCCTCACGGCAACCGAGTTCGCACGGACGACATCGCTGGTCACCCTGGGCGCACTGCCACCGATTGCGATCGTGGGCGTGTGGAGAGAGCGGTCTCGTCATCTCGACTACGTCTCGACGCGCTTTCGCGACTTCACGCCCTACGAATGGATCCTGCCCGAGCCGTTCGCCAAGGACAACGCCTTGGTCCGCGACGGCACGGGCGGTGCCGAGGCGTTCCTCGATCTCATCGAGACGAGTGTCGTGCCGACCGTGCGCAGTCACATCGATGTGGCAGAAATGGCCGTGGCCGGGTGGTCGTTGTCGGGTCTGTTCGCCTCGTGGGCGTGGAGTCAGCGTCCGGACCTGTTCGCCCATCTCCTTGCGATCAGCCCGTCGCTGTGGTGGTGCGACGGACGTCTGCTCGACGAGGAGTTGTCCCCGAGGCCGGGTGCCCGCGCCTTCGTGAGCGCCGGTGAGCGAGAGGAGGGCGACATGTCGCTGGTCTGGCCGCAGATCTTCGCTCATCCAGCGCAGCGCGACGCAGCGGGCATGGTTCGTCATGCGGTGAGCTTCGGGACGAAGTGCGCCGATGCCGGGGCAGTCACCGAGACCGTCGTGTTCGCCGACGAGCACCACGTGACGCTGGTGCCGGCATCGCTGTCGCGTGGACTGCGTCACCTGTTCGCTGTCGAACCCGAGCGAGTGGGCGCCTGATCGTTGCTGATCCTGGTCGGTGGGGCAGAGTATCTCCATGTCTCCACACGAAGATGAGATCGTCACGGCATCTCGGCCGACGAGGTCACGCACGCTGACGCGTCTGGGGTTCGCATCGGCTCTGGTGCTCTCGCTCGT
>JBDKIV010000223.1:0-2511 GCA_039796935.1 Actinomycetota bacterium
CGAACTCCTCCAGCGCTGGTCCGGTCTGTCCTTCTTCGCAGCACCCATCATGGTGAAGCGTCTCGCCAACGATCCCGACACGGCCACCGCCGACCTCACACGCCTGAAGACCATCATCTACGGCGGCGCGCCGATGTACCTCGTCGATCTCGAGGGAGCGCTCGCCGTGTTCGGCCCCCGACTGGCACAGATCTACGGCCAGGGCGAAACCCCGATGACCATCACAGCGCTGTCCAAGGCAGACCACGCCGACACCTCGCACCCGCGCTGGCGCGACCACATGCAAAGCGTCGGGACCGTTCGAACCGACGTCGAGGTCCGCGTCATCGACGACGAGGGCATCGAGCTTCCCGTCGGCGAGACGGGCGAGATCGTCGTCCGAGGCGACGTCGTGATGGCCGGCTACTGGAACCAGCCCGAGGCCACCGCCGACACGCTGCGCGACGGCTGGCTGCACACCGGTGACGTCGGCAGCTTCGACGCCAACGGCTACCTCACCCTGCGCGACCGATCGAAGGACCTCATCATCAGCGGCGGCATGAACATCTACCCACGCGAGGTCGAAGAAGTGCTGCTGCAACACCCCGCCGTGCGCGCCGTGTCCGTCGTCGGCCGACCCGACGCTGAGTGGGGCGAGGCCGTGGTCGCCTTCGTGGTCGCCACCGACGGTGCAGCACCCCCGACGACCGACGAGCTCGACCGTACGTGCCTCGACCGGATCGCACGGTTCAAGCGCCCCAAGGAGTACCGCTTCGTGGACGCGCTGCCGACCAACAACTACGGCAAGGTCCTGAAGCGCGAGTTGCGCGAGCAGCTCAGGGCTGAAGCCGACCAGAGCTGATGGACTGCACATGCGCCTGACACCCCGCGACGCCCTTGCCCGTCTCGCCGAGCACGACCACGGTGTGCTCGCCACCGTCCACACCGAACGCGGCGTCGACGTCGTCCCCGTCGTCTACGTCGTGATCGGCGACCATCTCGCGGTGCCGGTGGACCTGGTCAAGCCAAAGGAATCGTTGCGACTCCAGCGCGAGCGGAACCTCGAGACCGACGATCGGGCGACACTGCTCGTCGAGCACTGGAACCGAGATGACTGGTCACACCTGTGGTGGGTACGCGCAAGAATGCGCTGGGACGACGGCCCACCAGACAACGTCGTCGATTCAGCGACCGCCGCTCTCGCTGAACGCTTTCCCCAGTACCACGACCGCCCCTTCGCACGACTGATCCTCTTTCACCTCCACACCGTCACGGGCTGGTCGGCCACACCCTGACATGACGCGTGGCGCCCAGAACTGCCGCGATCGCCGCCCGCTCGGCCGGGGGGCGAGGGATGACCGCTCCGCGCCGAGTTCTTGGGGCAGCAACAAGCCTGTTCCATGAGGATGTTCCGGCAGAGGTGGTGAGAGCATGACCGCCATGTCCTCATCAGACGTTGACGCATGGCTGGAGACGACGCTCAATCCGAAGCGGGATGTCATTGCGGCGGTCCGTGCGGTCGTCATGTCCGACGAGCGGATCACCGAGGCGATCAAGTGGCGAGCACCGGCGTTTCTCCACCACGGAGTCATGGCCTACTTCCACTGGAGTGCCAAGGACTTCGCCAGCCTGATCTTCCCGGGTGGTTCTCGGATCCCTGCAGGCTTCGATCTTCTCGTCGGCTCAGGACTGCAACGTGTGATCCGGTTCGAGACCGTCAGCGAGGTCGACGCGCATCGAGATCAACTACTCGACATCGTGGACGCCTGGTGTTCGATCAGCGAGACACGCCCACCGAGGCACTGATCCAAGCCCCTGACCGGCTCGCTCCTCGGCGAGTAGGCCAGCCAGAGCTGCCCGATGGAGAGTGTCGGGGGGTGTTGAGCGACGGCTCAGCGTCCCAGGTCATGGTCGGTTGACTCTCGAACTGCCTGCCGCCCGTGTTGGGCTGGCCTCCGAACGAAGCGTCGGCCGGCCTGGACCGCTGTCGCGGCGTGCGTGGCGGTCCGACCCGCACCGGTTCGGCCCGGCTGAACACCCCCGCAACCGGGTGTCGACCTCGGCTTCGACGTTGTCGTCGATCCAGGTGTTCGCCGTGGCGAACCCGACACCCGTGGGAGCGGCCGTGTTGATTGTCGTCGTGTGTGTCATCGTCGTCTCCTGTGTTGTGTGGACGACACGACGGTCCGGCCATCTCCCTACGCGCCCGCGCCGATCATCGACGCTGTGTGCGGGTCCTGCGGCGGCGCACCCCGACGCGTGGTCAGGCCGCCGCAGCACCCCACGGGCAGAGCGCGCTGCGGTGCCCGAAGCGTGGGCCGAGCGTGTGAGCCCCGACGAGTAGGCAGTTGCGCCTGTCGATCGCCGGATCGAGGTCTTCGTGGCATCAAGCGTTACAACCCGGAAGGCTGACGATCGAAGAACGCTGGTTCGACCGGTTCGGCCAACACGCTGGAGGCAAGGGCTGCGGTCAGAGGTGGCAGGTTGTCCGCCGCTTGGCGGCGGCATTCTGGGAGGACCCCGGTGTGGGGT
>JBDKIV010000224.1:0-8144 GCA_039796935.1 Actinomycetota bacterium
GGCCAGTACCAACAGCTCGATCAGCAGCGTGAAGAACTGGGCGACGATCACCGAGTACACCAGGTGCTCGTGAGGGAACGTGACCTTCTTGATCAGCGATGCACCGTTTTGCACCGACCCGATGGCGACACCGACGCTGATCGAGAAGAAGTTGAACGGCAGCGCTCCGCTGAGGAAGTACAGCGGGAAGTTCGACAGGCCGCTCGGGTCGCCGACGGGTGGCTTCGCCTTGAACACGTACAGGAAGATCACCGAGAAGATGACCATCTGTGTCACCGGGTTGAGCAGGCTCCACGCCCAACCGAGGATCGACTTCTTGTAGCGGGTCCGAAGTTCCTTCAGTGACAGCAGGTACAAGAGGTTGCGGTGGGCGACCGCGGTTCGCAGAGACATGGCTCGTGCATGTTACCGATGTGGGGCTCGGCGGGGCCGCGGGTCACGGGTTCGCCGGCCAGGGCAGACGGGGGTAGCGCCGCCGGATCGCGTCGATCGCCTCGTCGGTCGCAAGGTTGGTGAGGGCGATCATCGAACCGACCTGGACGCGGTAGCGGCCGAGTATCTGCGGCACCGACACTGCATGCCCGCCGTCGTCGGCGAGTCGCAGCCACAGGTCCCAATCCTCCCAGCCGAACACGTGGTCGTCGTCGCAGCGGTAGCCGCCGAGGCGCTGCCATGCAGATCGTCGCCACAGCGCCTGCGCATCGATGTAGTTGGCCACGCACAGGCGCTCGGGATCCCACGCCACCGCGCTGCGGACACCGCGCGCCGCGCCGAAGTCTTCGAGCGCCGAATAGGCGGCAGCAGCGTCGGGGTGAGCGACCAGGGCATCCGCCAGTCGGCGCAGCGCCGTGGGGTAGAGGTGGTTGTCGGCGTCCATCACCATCACGAGTTCGGCCCGAGCTGCAGCGAACCCGGTGTTCCTGGCCGCTGCGAGGCCCTCGTTCGCGTCTTTCTCGACGACGAGCATCGCGACGTCCGGGTGTTCGCTCAGGTACTGCTCGACGACCTGTCGACTGTGATCGGTGGCATGGTCGTCGACCACGACCACCTCGAACGCGATCTCCTCGGACGCAACGATGCTGTCGAGGGTCTCGCGCACCACGTCGGCGTAGTTGTACAGCGACACCACGACGCTCACCTCGGGACGTGCTGCGTCCCAGGCCGGAGTCGTCATCTGCACGACATGCTGCCTCGAGCCATGCTCGAGCAGGCACGCTGCGGCATCGAGGCGCCGTAGGGCGTCGTTCTCGGCGAGGGCCAGGCGCTTCGCTGCACGCTGCAGATCGAGATACGGCCGGAACGGTCCGAGGCGTTTCGGTGGCGGAACCTTGGATGCCCCGAGCCGCCACTGCCCGCGCTCGGGCCGACTGCTCTGCACATGCTCGGCGAGTCGGGGGAGGACCTGACGCTCGATCCGGTCGAGGTGGTCCGCAAGGCTGCGTCGCAGGCTGAGCGTCTCGGTCACCATCGAGTAGGCGCTCGTGGCGAGCTGGTCGCGGCGGCCGGGCTGATCGATGAGTTCGTCGAGGGCATCGACGAGTGCATCGCCGGAGGCTTCGACGAAGTGCTCACCGGCAACGAGCGGATCGAAGCCCTCCGACGGTTCCGACACCACGACGCATCCGTTGGCCATCGTCTCGATCATCCTCGCCCATTCGAAGTAGGGCGGGGCATCGGCGCCCGGCGCGAGATGCATCGAACGATCTCGGTGGAGGTTGAGGAGCACTTTGGCCGAGCGAAGCAGGCGGTACTTGTCGGCACCGAACACGACACCGGGTGTTCGTCCCGACACCGGACGGTCGAACCGGAACAGGCGCAGCTCGACATGGCGTCGGTAGAGCCTCGGCGCGAACTGTGCCAACAGTGCTCCACGGCGATCGTCGAGGCCAGCCATCACCAGCACGTCGATCGGTCGATCACCGACACTCCAGCGGGGCGCCGACATCGACGGCACGGCCCCGAGCGGGAGGTGGTGCGCGTCGACCCCGACCGATCGCAGCGCATCGACCCCGTGCCGGTTGATGTCGAGCGTCGTGATGCCTCGCCGACACGCATCGACGGACAGGTGGAACCATGGAGTACCGGGCTGTTCGGTGCACACGCAGACGCTCGCTGCGGCAGCCCGCTTCAGGTCGTCCTGCGAGGCGTCGGCGAGTTCGAACAGCTCGTGCGGCGCGACGACGAGGTTGATCGATCCATCCACACGGGGAAGACGATCGAGCACCAACTCGGCAGTACGTCCCGACAGCTCGGCCGCCTCGACCAGCCATTCGGCGATGTCGCGCATGAACCCGTTGCCGTAGGGCGACACGAAGACGCGGACGGGCGCTACGCCGGTCATGCGCGTCGACGAAGTGCGTCTCGAGTGATGCGGGCGGCCTTGCGTGGGGCCCGTCCCAACTTGCGCAGCGCGCGACGGGCGACGCCGGCCTTGTCGGGATGGTGCCGGACGTCGCGGAGCATGCCCATGACCAGTGCATGGCGGCTGAGCGCAGCGGGAAGCGCCTCGGCCATCGAGCGCACCTCGGCCCGCCGCTCGAGCGCCTCGGCGCGAAGCACGTCCAGTTCGTGCTGGACCTCGTCGATCCGGCGCCGAAGCTCGGCGTTCTCTGCTCGCAGGTCGACCTCGGACATCGGCGAGCAGGCTACTCCCATGGTGCGGCAGCAGGGATGGCCGCGTGAGGCGGCCCTGCGAACCTGCCAGGCCAGTAGCCTGTCGGGCCATGGCCGCCTCCACCACGCCCGCCCCTCGTTCGGCCAAGAGCGCAGCGTCCTCTGCCGACATCGCGTCGTTGAACGCCGAACTCGAACAGCTGCGACGCGAGGTCGAACGCCTCAGGCAGCTGGTCGGGCCGAGCGAGGAGTCGTACGTGAAACTGCGCCTCGACGTGCTCGGAGCCCGTGACGCAGCGATCGGGGCAGAGGCCGAGGCCGGCCGTCTGAAGGGTTACTGCATGGCGCTCGAGGCGCAGGTCGCCCGGCTCGACCGTGACCAGATCTGGTTCCGTCAGCAGGTGGTGATGCGCCTCAAGGCCCTGCGCTACAAGGCCACGCCCACACTGGGCAAGGTGGTCGGTCGGCTCAGCAAGTGACCACCATCGCCATGTCGCCCCGGTTCTCCATCATCACTCCGGTCTACGACCCACCTGCCGATGTCCTGCGCGCAACCATCGACAGCGTGCTGGCACAGACGTTCGGCGACTGGCAACTGATCCTCGTCGACGACCGCTCACCGTCGCCGCACGTGCTCCCGATCCTGCGCGAGGCGGCTGCCGCAGATCGGCGGATCGTCGTCGTCGAACGCTCGGACAACGGCGGCATCGTCGCTGCATCGAACGACGGTCTGGATCGGGCCACGGGTGAGTTCATCGCGTTGCTCGACCACGACGACACGATCGAGCGTCGTGCGCTCGAGGTGGTCGACCTCTATGCGCGGCAGAACCCCGAGATGGACTACTGCTACAGCGACGAAGACCATCACACGCCCGACGGGCGCTATGTCAATCCGTTCTACAAGCCCGACTGGTCGCCCGAGCGCCTGCGCGCCCAGAACTACTGCTGCCACTTCTCGGTGTTCCGCGCCGATCTCCTCGCCGAGATCGGCGGCTTCCGACCCGGGTTCGACGGTTCGCAGGACTACGACCTCATCCTGCGAGCGACCGAGCGGGCGCGACAGGTCGTCCACATCCCGTTCGTCCTCTACCACTGGCGGCAACTGCCCACGTCCGTCGCGGGCGACCCGAATGCGAAGCCCTACGCCTACGAGGCTGGGCGCCGGGCCGTTCAAGAGCACTGCGACCGGATGGGCATCGCGGCCACCGTCGAGGAGGACGCGATCCGCGGCACCTACCGCGTTCGACGCCACGTCCAGGGCGATCCGCTCGTCAGCGTCATCATCCCCACCTGTGGCAGCATCGGCCGGGCCTGGGGCGTCGAGCGCTGCTACGCAGTGGCGGCCATCGAGTCGGTGAAGCAGCACACCTCGCGGCGGATCGAGTTCGTCATGGTGGTCGACGACTTCACGCCCGCCCACCGGGTCGAGGCCATGCGACGGGCGGCGGGCGACACGCCGATCACGATCGTCTGGTACGACCGCGAGTTCAACTTCAGCGAGAAGGTCAACCTCGGATACGTGTACGCCCAAGGCGACCTCCTGCTGCTCCTCAACGACGACATCGACGTGATCACGGACGAGTTCCTCGACCCGATGATCCCGCTCGCCCTCGAGCCCGATGTCGGTGCGGTCGGAGCGAAGCTGTACTTCGCCGATGGTCGTCTGCAGCATGCCGGGCACGTCTACAACGGTGACCCGTACCACATCATGTTCCGGTGGTCCGGTGACGAGGTCGGTCCGAGCGGGTTGCTCGTCGTGCAACGCGAATGCGTCGGCGTGACAGCCGCCTGCCTGCTCATCCGTCCCGATGTCTACGAGCACGTCGGGGGTCTGTGCACGCTGTTCGCCGGCAACTTCAACGACGTCGACTTCAATCTGAAGCTGGGCGCCCTCGGCTACCGCCGGGTCTGGACGCCGTACACCGAGCTCTATCACTTCGAATCCGCCACCCGCGACCCGACGATCACCGAAGAAGAGCACAACATGATCAAGATGCGCTGGGCCGAGAAGCTGCAGCACGACCCGTACTACAACGCCAATCTCGCGCCGTTCCGCGACGACTGGGTCGAGAAGGGTCTGCGCTGACCGTTCGGCGCATCATGGCGGCCCGCTGTCGCTCGGTTGAAAAATCGACAAGACTGTGCTGATGGCCCTTCGAGCGCGGGTGACGGCGGTGCTGACGGCAACCGTGCTGGCACTCGCATCGGTGGTGGTTGCTGCCGACCGCAGTGCCACGGCGGCTGGCGAGCCGGTCACGATCACGCCGTCGTTGTCGCCGCCGCCCACGTTGTCCACCTCGGGCGATTACGCCACCGATGTGTTGGGCGATCCGTGGGACTTCGCGAACGACGACATCGTCCCGACCGTCGGGGTGGGCGCGGGTTTCGCCGACAGCGTCGACATCGCCGGAGGCCTCCTGTCGGTCGCGACCCGCAACGCGACCGAGATCCGATTGCTGATGAAGTGGCCCGCGGTGTTGCCGTGGGGACGTGACGGCCGACTCGTCCCCATCGACGCCGATCGCTATTCGAGGGCGACGTTCAGGATCTTCAGTGAGATCGACCTGTCGATGGCGATCCGCTTCGAACGAGCCGACGGAGTGTGGGGGGTCATTCCCTTCGTCCTCCCCGCGGGCTGGTCGACGCACGACATCGACCTGCGCGACCGACGTGGGTACCCGTTCCCCGAAGCAGCCGGGGTGTGGTCGGGTGACATCGTTCGGTTCGAGCTCTTCCGAGGGGGCTCGATGACGGGCGGCGACCCGGCGGTGACGGTCACGCTCGACTGGGTGCGGGTCCGGCGCAGTGATGCGCCGACCGAAGCTCCGAGCGGCGTCCCGGTCCCTCGGATCCTGTCACCGAGCAGCGAAGGCGGGGACGACCATGCGACCACGCTGCGTGGGGACGCCTGGGACTTCGCCACGACCGGCGACGTCCGGTCGACGCACCACCTCGCCGACCTGGCGGTGGTGGGTGACGAACTGCGCGCCACCTCGACGGGCAACGACCCCTACGTCGAGTTCGACCTGGGCCCTGATCTCACCCCCGATCGCTTCCGGCGACTCACCGTCGAGGCCTGCTACAGCGGCGGGTTCAGCCTCAGCGGCGACCCGGGCGGCGGCATGGTCGGGCGTCTCGCGTGGATGCCGAGGGGTACGGGCACCTGGACGGAGACCCAGGACTTCGTGGTGTTCCCAGGCTGTCATCGGATGACGGTCGACCTCGTGACCGATCCCGCGTCGGCAGTCCATGACGAGGGGACCCGAATGGTCACCGGCTGGCGCGGAATCCGCATCGATGCGCTGCGCTTCGACCCTCACGAAGATCCTGGGCCGCGCGAGGTGACGGTGCGCGAGGTCAGGCTCGCCGACGACGCGACCCTCTCGACGTCGTACGACATCGGCTTCACCGACGCGGCGAGCACCGCCGGCACCACGGCAGAGATCATGGTGACGACCGTGCGCGGGAGCTACGACGGCACGGTCGTCGCCCGCGTACCGGTCCGAGCAGGAGTCAACACCGTCCGGTGGGACGGGACCGACGAGACGGGTGCTCAACTACCCAACGGCTCCTATTGGGTGACGGTGGTGATGCGCAATGCCGCAGGGGTCGGTGTGGCGCACTCGTCCGGCCCGGTTCGCGTCGAGCGGCCCGTGGGGACCGTGGCGAGTCGGTTCGTGCCGGTCGTGCCGGCCCGTCTGCTCGACACACGAACCGGTCTCGGTGGCAATCTGACGGCCCTCGGGCCGGGGGTGGTGACGGAGCTTCCGGTCGTCGGGGTGGGTGGCGTTCCGTCCACCGGTGTCAGCGCCGTCGCGCTCAACGTCACCGCGGTGAACCCCACCTCCGCCGGGTTCCTCACCCTCTGGCCGTCGCGAGATCCGGTGCCGGTGGTGAGCAACCTCAACTTCGTCCAGGGCCAGGTCGTGCCCAACCTCGTGACGGTCAAGGTCGGTCGCAACGGTCGCGTCGACGTGCTCAACTCGGCGGGCACGACGCACGTGGTCGCCGATGTCGTCGGCTACTACACCACCGACCCGGTGCCAGGCGGGCTGTTCACGCCGTTGACCCCGGACCGCGTGCTCGACACCCGCGACGGTACGGGGCGCGCCGGCGTGATCGACCCGGTCGGCCCCGAGGAACACATCGATCTCGCCGTCACCGGCCGGGGAGGGGTGCCCGCCTCGGGCGTCGACGCCGTTGCGCTCAACGTGACCGTCGACCGACCCACAGCGGCCGGCTTCGTCACCGTCTGGCCCGCAGGCGAACGAATGCCGCTCGCCTCGACGCACAACTTCGTCCCGGGTCTCTCCGTGGCCAACCTGGTGCTGGCCAAGGTGGGTACAGGCGGCAGGGTGTCGCTCTACAACAGCGCCGGCGACACGCAACTCGTCGCCGACGTGGTGGGGTACTTCTCGGTGTCGGGCGGGGCCTTCGTGCCGGTCGAGCCGCGCCGGCTGGTCGACACCAGGGACGGCACCGGTGGTCGACGGGGAGCGCTTGCGCTGCAGCAGTCGTTCGCGGTCGCGTTGGCCTCGGGCTGGCCGGTGCCGACCGATGCCGTCGGGGTGGTCGGCAACGTCACGGCCGCCGACACGACCGAGACGTCGTTCCTGACCGTGTGGCCCGAGGGCGAGGAGCGGCCGATGGCATCGACGTTGAATCCACGACCGGGTGTCCCGGTGCCCAACCAGGCCTATGTGCGACTCGGCCCGGGAGGGGTCGAGATCTACGACAACACGGGACGCTCGAACGTGTTGGTCGACGTGTTCGGCTATTTCCGCTGAACGAGCTCGCGTGTGCTCCGCCCGAGCAGGGTGACGAACCCCGCCACCAGGACGACATGGATCGCGACCATCGCCGACAGCGGCGTCGAGGGGAACCACGGGCCGTTCGTGCCCACCTCGTAGCGCCGTGCCGTCCACCAGAACGCAGCCACCTCGACCGAGCCGAGCACCGCCATGGCGTGCCCGGGGAACCGCCACGGCCTCGGTGACGACAGCACGAGCGTCGACAGGCCGATGAACACCGGGAGCGAGTAGCGGCCCTGCCAGATGAGGCCGACCTCGTCGGCGGCAACCACCTCGAACACCACCGGCGATCCCAACAGCACCGCTCCCCAAGCGAGCACGGGCAGACCGCCCGGCCGGCTCCGAGCGAGCACGGCGGCGGTGACGCACGCCCACACTGCGATCACGACCGACGGGACCCAGAACTCGAGCCAGCCGAGAGACCCCACGAGCTCGGCGACGGTACGCGGTAGACCACCCACCGAAGAGACGATGACGTCCAGCGTCGAGCGGTCGGTGGCGGTTCGAGGATCGTCGATGATCACGTCGGCCCAGCGGTGCCAGATCGCGATCCATGCAGCTGCTGCGGCAACGGGGACGAGGAACGCCATGGCTGCCCGCCGCGACGAGGTCGGCCCGGCGCCTCCCGTGCCTCGGCCGCCCGATCCCGTCTCCGCTCGACCTGCTCGGTCGAGGAGCACACCGACGGTGCCGACTGCAACCACCACCACGACGGCGATG
>JBDKIV010000225.1:0-22006 GCA_039796935.1 Actinomycetota bacterium
CAGTATAATACTGATTCTTGCACCCGTTACGGTGCGACAAGTCTGTGACCGACGATTGGCGTCCGGACAGCGCTACGTCCCAATCAGTCAGGCGACGGACGGTAGGTGTTCGATGACCATGATGGAGTGATCCATCGAGGCCGTTCGTGGAGCGACGCACCACGTGTTGGTGAAATGTCGGGCCGTCCGGCAGCCAGTCGCGTACCTCGTTCGCGTCTGCGCCGCTCACGCAGAGCGGTGGTTCTGGCCGGCCACCCAGTTGGACTGCGGTCACGTAATCGACCGCCGTCGCCATCGAGTGCTTTCGACCGCCACGCGCCGACCGTCAGAGCGTTCACCGCATCGTGCCGTGCCGAGGCCTCAACGACGTCCACACGGCGGAGACATCAACGACCTCAGTCTTCATCAGCAGATAGCCGAAGCCCATCGTCGTCAGGAAGGACTCTGCTTCGACCTCAGCGGTCACACCAGCCAGTCCAGACGGATCATCGGCACCGGACGGGTCGGCACGATCGATGCGTACCTCGTAGCGAAGGTTGAAGAACGTGATCCGCTCGTCATAGGTGAACGTACCCTCGGCGGTGTACGCCGATCGGAAGATGTCGTGCTCGCTCTGTGCTGCCGTGAGGAAGCGACGGGCTGCATCACTGAGATCACGAAACCGCCCGCGGACCGTCACCCGATACACACCCGTTCCGGTGTCACGAGCGGCCGGTCGCGGGTCCATGCCGCCACCCTACGATCGCGCACCGCAGAGCGCGTCAACATCTACGGCGTTTGCAGCACCGTTCCTGATGGAGCGCGTCGGGGGTGCTGGGCGACGGCTTGGCATCCCAGGTCCCGGTCGGTCGACTCCCGATCTGCCTGGCACTCGCGCTGCGGGGACCTCCGAGCGAAGCATTGGCCGGCGGGGACCGCTGTCGCGGTCGGCCGCGACGAACAACCCATCGCCCGGTTCACGTTCCCGGCCCACGCCGGCCGGACCGAGCGGCTCTTGGCGTGGACTGAACCGCTCGACGCGGACCGCGTGTGGGACGCTGGCCGAGGAGCTGGTGGAGCGTGGTTCCGAGGGACTCGATGGTGTGTGCGGGGGTGCGGCCGAGGTAGTCGAGGTAGTAGAGGATCGTGTCGATCTGGGTGAACGCGTCGAGGGCATCGAGGCGGGACTCGTCAGCGTCGAGGTTGTCGAGTTCTGCAGCGAAATGGGCCCTGGTCTGGCGTCGGAGCAGGTGGCGTTGGCGGTCGAACATCCGACGTAGGTCGGGGTACGTGTCGAACAGGGCGACGTTGGTGCGGATCAGGGGTCCGACGGTGACGACAGCGGTGACGCGGGCGGTGACGAGTCGTTGGATGCGTTCATCGAGGGTGCCTTCGCCGAGCTGAGGCACGGAGAACAGCTCGTAGTGCTTGGCGAAGTTGCGGGCGATGAGCTTGGTCATGAACTCCGCGTCGCCGAGGTAGAGGTAGACGCTACGCACGGAGACGCCGGCCCGTGTGGCGATGTCGGCGTGGGACGGTAGGGCGCCCCGTTCGGCGATCAGTTCCACCATGGCGTCCATGACGGCGGCGCCACTGCGGAATCGGCGGGCGACGCGGCCGTCTGCACGGTTGTCTTTCTGCTCCACGGTCCATCAGCGTAGATCTTTTTGCAAACGCTTGCAGAAAGATTTACGGACTCCCTATCCTCGGGCTCCGCGGGCCCGGTGGACACCATCGCTACACCGCGGAGCAGCTAGAGACGACCCGAACAGGGAGTGATCATGACAACCATCAAGGTCGGGGTACTGACGCGGCGCACGTTCGCCCTCCTCCTGATCGCCGTCGGAGCATCCCTGTCGGTTGCAGGACTCACGTCGGCGAGCGAGGAGGCCGAACCCCTCGTCCCGTCGCCGTCGTCACCGTCGGCTCCCCGCCCGTTCTGGCAGCACGTGGCCCTCGGAACCGAAAGCCCGGCGCTCGTGCGCGTCGCGGCCGACGGTCCGATGCTCGACATCCGACAATTGGTCAGGACGAGCACGCGGCGGGCAACCACGCCAGCGGCCTCCGCCAGCCGACGCGTCCGGCTGGACGGGCCGGGCGAACTGGTGCTGGAAGGCCGCCTCGTCTTGCGCAGCGCGGGTAACTGGACGGTGCTGATCGACCGCGTGTCGGGCAACCTGGCAGGCGTTCGTCCTGGCTCAGCCACGGGATCCCTGCGCTCGGTGAACGGGGTCGTCACCTCCGACGTACGCATCGATCTGCCTGCGCATCCCCCAGTGGCGCCGCGATGGCATCAGCGGGCAGCTGTCGACGTGTCCTACGACGCGTCCGGCGATCTGGTGGGACGCGTCTCGGTGCTCACCCGCAGCGGGCCTGACGCGATCGCTCTCACCGGTCGTGTCGGCGCCGATGGCTCGTATCGCCTCGATGCCACCGGTGGCGTGTCGTTCGCCGGGACCAGGGTGCCTCTCGCAGGTGTCTACCACGCCGCTCCAGGTCGGGCACCTCGCTGGAACATCACTGGGTCGGCACCTTCGGGTGAACTCGCCGGCACACCTGTCCGCACCATCGAACTCGCTCTCGCTCACGACCGCCCTGGCATCACCGGGCAGGCGATGTTGCTCCTCGACGCAGATGCGACGGGATCCGACGCGACACGTCTGGGCGTTCCGACCACGATCGACTACACCGCCGCTCAACGATGGACGCTCACCGCCGTGACGAGCGACATCGCCGACACGTCTTCGTCCCGGGTGCCCGGCCTCACCATTCGTGGCTCCGGTGTCAGCGGTCAACTGATGAGTCGGGCGGGAAGCATCACATGGAGCCTCGATGCCCCCATCACCCTCGACACGAACGGATTCGCCTTCACCGGCCGCGTCAAGTTCGTCGGAGCGTCGCGATCGGTGCTGCTGGTCGAGGGCGGCAGCGGCAGCATCCTCGGTGGCCCGGCAACCAGCATGTCAGGCGCAATCAGTCTCCGCCGCAGTTCCCTGTACGGCACAATCCGCGTCGCGGGTCGGGGGTCTCTCGGTATCGAACTGCCCCGGGGATGGGACAACACGGCGAGTCTGCGAATGGGCTTTGCCGAGCGCAACGGTGCGCTCTCCACCACCGTCGACGTCGACTACCGACTGATCAGAGGGCGCAGCAACATCAAGCTGACCGGGCGTATCGTTCCGGGTCGACCGTTCGAGTTGCAAGTGGGTGGTCAGGCCACGCTGCATGAGACGGCCATCCCGTTCCGCGGCACCTACCGCAGTGCTGGGTTCATGGTGAATGGCACACCCCTCACAGCGCCCGATTACGACATTCGCGGCGACATCGCAACAGCGAACGGCGGCATGGGTGTGCGCATTCCCGGCGGTGCCAGGTTCATCGGCGGTGAGTTGGGTCTGACGCGTCCCGTACCCGTTCCGCCTGCGGCCGTCATGCAGGCAGAGAAACTCAACCTCGCCAGCAACGAGGTGACGATGAGCGGAACCACCACCATGCAATTGGCGGACAACAACACCTTCACCCTCACCATGACCACTGTCTACGTGGACGAGGACAACTGGACAGCCACCGCTACGACCAGCGGCGGATATCCGTTCTCGCCTGTGAACATGACCAACCTCACCATCGATCCCAACACCTTCCGAGGCACCGTCTCGGAAACGGCCGGTGTGGTGAGCTGGAACATGACGATCGACAGCGTCGTGTGGAACGACGTGACCACGGGAGTCACGATCGAGACGGGATTCGTGATGTCGAACGAATGCCCGCTCGAGCAGAACTGTCCGCCGGCCGACCCGGACAACGTCTTCATCGGATTCACGAACGCAGCGCTCACCTTCCCGTCGCCCGTACCGTTCATGTCGGCCGAAGGGGCGTTCTTGACGGACGGATCCTGGGCACGGTTCAACGCCTACCCAGACGACGTCACCTTCAACGGCATCGGCATGACGAACACGTCGCTCACCATGTGGAAGGGATCTCGATCGGACGAGTTCTCCGCCGATCTCGAGATGCCCGATCTGTCGTCACAGAACAACGGCTTCGGCGTGGAGTTCTGTGGCACGTTCACCGTCCCCATCCCCGATGTCACCACGCTGGAGACCGGGGGATGCACGGAGTGGACCCCTGATGGCATCGTCATCGCGCAGATCAACACGGACGGCGATGTCGACTCTCAGCCCTCGAACGGCGTCGATCTCACCAGCACCACGATCGACGGCTTCGCATGGACCGATCTGTCAGCGGCCGTCTTGGGCTTCCAACCCGAAGTGGTGATGAACGGCGTCGAGCTGGCTCTCGAACAAGATCTCAACCAACTCACTGCGACGATGGTGGTGCCCGGCGCGCTGATGAAAGCCACCGGTGGGCCGAGCGTCGAAACCGCGCTCACGGCCACGGGTTGGTACTCCGACGGTGACTTCTCGCTCGATGCGACCATCCCGGTCAACATGCGCTCGGGCGGGTTCACCCTCGAGTCGGTGAGCGTGCACATCGGCAAGGAGAGTCGCACATTCTCGCTCGGGCTCGGCGCCGATGCCACGGTCTCGATGGGTGGCAACCACTTCCCCGTCACGGCCTATGTGGGCGTCGCCGCCGGAGGAGGCAACAGCGAGATCGTCGTGCGCGTCTCGGCGAAGGGCGCCGTCAGCGCCGATTCGTCCGGTGGCTTCGACCAGCCGTCGTTCCTTCCCACCGGCAACTTCGAGCCTGAGGATTCCGACGTCGTCGACGGAACCTTCGACGCCAAGCAGTCACGTTCGCAGGTTCCCGACGGTGGTTTCGAGAATGCATCCGACGGCGGCAATCTCCTCAGTAACTCGCAGTTCGAGAACGGCATCTCCGCCAACATGGTGACCAACGGCGACTTCGAGGACGGCACCACCACGAACCTGCTCGGCAATGCCGATCTCGAGGCCACCGATGTGGTGCCCAACGGTGACTTCGAGAGGGGAGACCTCGGATATTGGGGTCTCTTCGCTCCGTATTCGGGCACGATCGTGACCGACTCGTCGCCGTCGAACCCCGGCAGCAAGGCCGTGTCGGTGAAGAACAACAGCTCGAACGACAGCTACGCGTCGGGTCTGTACCAGGTGATCAGCTACGTCCCCATCGACAACGGCAAGTACGAGGTGTCGGTGTGGGCGAAATCGACCAACGGTGCTCAGTTCCGCGTCTACGTGTCGCTGCAGGGTCAGGGACCCGGATGTCCCGCGCCCCCGAACAATGCCGACTCGAGCCAGGCGTTCACCACCACGACCAGTTGGAAGCAGTTCACGTTCCCGGTCACGGGTACCGGCTGCCACGCCCATTGGCAGATCTTCCTCAATCCCATCGGCATCGGCAACACCGTCACGTTCGACGACATGCAGCTCACGACGATCAGCCTTCCAGGGAACGCGGCCACGGTGAACGTACCGAACCAGCCGATACCGCAGGTCGTGCAGACGTTCGAGGCCGATGCCGGCGTCAGCACCAACGGCGGTAGCTACTTCTACGACAACGCTGTCGGCAACCCCGGTCGTTCGTTGGCGTCCACCGGCTCGAACGGAGCGTTCAACTTCGGTACGAACAGCTGGGGAACCGTCCCTGGCAACTTCGACATGTCCTACGACGTGTTCTTCCCGAACTCCGGCGCACGCGATCTGTCGCATTTCGGATTCTGGCTCTCGGGATCAGCGGGCAGCCAGTCGGGATTCGCGTTCCGTATGCAGAGTGCCACGGGCAACAATGCCGACAGCGGATTCTGGACGGCGAGCAACGGGAGCACCGGCAGCCGTCTGAGCCAACCAAGCTTTGGCAGGGTGGACCGCAACACGTGGTACACCGTCCGTCTCTACACCACCACCAGCGGCACCACGTCCTACGCGAATGCCGAGGTGCGCAAGAGCAGTGACGGGTCCGTGGTGTGGACCGCCTACAACGTCGTCCTGCCCACCGGCAACCGCTCCGGGGTGTTCGGCGAGGTGAAGGGCGGTGGTGCCAGCGAAGGTCACCGCTACGACAACATCCGCATCACCTCGGGCGTCTACGGCTTGCCTGGTGTCTTCCGAGGCAGTGCCGCCCGCAGCGGCGCCCAGTTCGTCTCCACCGTTCCCGGCACCGGCAACTGGGAACTGAGCTCCTCCACCCAGGAGACCCCCGACGTGGGTGCGGTGTACACCTACAGCGCCTGGGTGCGATCCGGCGGCAGCAACTTCACCGCACAGATCGGTCTCGACACCGTCGGTGGCGTCTACGAGAGCAACACCGCCACCATCAACGTCACCAGTGCATGGCAACGCTTCAGCGTCTCGCTGCTCGTGTCCCATGGTGGTCATACCGACCTACGACCGTTCCTGCGGAACCTCGGTCTCAACGGCAACACCGAGGTGAAGATCGACGACCAACTGCTGCAGAAAGTGAACCGTTGGAACACCGCACCCTACGGTGGGTGTTCCACCACGAATCGAGCGATGTGGGTGGACCAGGACACCAGCTCCGCCCGCAGCGGGAGCGGTGGCATCAGCCTCGTCGACTACGCCGGCTGCGGGCAGATGTTCTACCAGGACCTCACGCAACCCCTTCAGCAGAACGGTACCTACACGCTCAGCGGCTGGTTCCGGAGCACCTCGCCGGTCACGGTCCAGATCAATCTCGAAGCCTTCGGAGGAACATACCAAGCGGGCACGCGCGCGGTGTTCACCACCAGCAGCACATGGACGCAGTACACGTTCCCGATGCGGTTGAACAACTCCAACAACACCACCATGAGAGTGCGCCTCGACATCCGGGAGGGATCCGCCGGGCGAGTCCTTCAGGTCGACGACATCACTCTCGTTCCCACCAATGTCACGGTGCCACAAGTACCTGAAGACCAGTGGGGCACCTCGGTGATGCCGTTCGACACCATGCCCACGACCAGCGCGATCTCCGGAAACGTCTCGATCGTCAGCGACTTCGGCAATCCCGGCAACTCCTTGCGCAGCGACGGCAGGGGCCCCTTCTGGTACTTCGGCGGCCCCAGCTTCGGCTCTGTCAGCGGCGACTTCGACGTGTCCACCGACCTGTACTTCACCGACAGCACCGCACGCGACATCGCGAACCTCGGCTTCTGGATCACCAATCCGGGCTCGGCGCCCACGGGCTACATGTTCCGCGCCCAGACCATCAATGGCGAAAGTGGTTTCTACTCCGTCAACAACGGTTCCTGGACGCGACTGAGCGGCAACGCCGACGGGCCGCTGGACGCCAACACGTGGTACCGAGTGCGCCTCACCGCCGTGGGATCGAGCGTCACGGGCATCGTCACCCGTCTGCGCGACAACGCAGTCGTGAGCAGCCGCACGCTCACCATGCCCCCGGGGAACCGCAGTGGTGTGTTCGGCCAGGTGGGCGACGGTGCGGGCTCCAGCACCGGTCACCGGTGGGACAACTTCACCATCTATCAGGGTGACACCGCAGCGGTGTGGAACGACCAGCCGAACGCCTACTCAGGCAGTGGCTACATGCAGTTGGACGGCTCGGCCGGTACGGGCAGGGCGGCGCGTACCGTGGCCGTCAACGCGGTGTCCGGTCAGACCTACACGGCCAGCGCCTGGGTACGGGCAGCGTCGGGGTCGGCGACGGGCCGCATCACCCTGGCCGCCGGCTCGCTCAACGCGAGCACGTCGTTCACGGCGACCGGCAGCTGGCAGCAGGTTTCGGTCGACCTGCCGTTGACCGCCAGCAGCTCGACACTCACGATGACGATGCAGGACGACGCCGGTGGCGGCAAGCTCAACGTCGACGATGTCAACCTGTCTCTCCAGGGACTCACCCAGACCCTCCCCTGGAGCACGTTCTCGAGCAACAACTCGTTCGTGTCCACCGGTGTCTGGAGCGATCCGGCCCAGGCGCGTACGGGTGACAACTACCTCGCCGCACAGGTGTCGAACTTCGGCGATGTGGTGTATCTCGACATGCCGTCGTCATCCACCATCACGCCCGGCTCGGTGTGGGTCGCGTCGGCATGGGTGCGCACCACCTCCGGCACGATGACCGGGAGCATGGGCTTGTGGGGACTCGGCGGCACGAACGAGTCCCAGTTCGCGCCGTACGGCTTCACGGCCACCACCACATGGCAGCAGTTCTTCACGACGCTGACGGTCGTCAACGCCAATCACACCCACTTCCGTGTGGAGTTCGACATTGCCACCACCGGCAAGCAACTGCTGATCGACGACGTGGAACTGGTGCCGATGGAGACCTGGACGCTCAACCAGCCATCGGGCGTGAACGTGCACCAGCTGCAGGTGAACGATCCGAGCAACGCGGCATCGGGTCCCGGCCATCTCCGGGTGATCAGCACCGGCGCCAACGGAGGTGTCGGTGCTACGTCGAACACGACGGTCACACAGGGCAGTACCTACGTGATGGAGGGGTACGTCCGGTCGCTCACCGGCTCGAACGTCAACGGCTCGTTCACGCTGACGGCGTCGGGCAGCGGTGCGACCAACAGCACGTCCGCGTCGTTCACCGCGACGAACGAGTGGCAGTACGTCGTGGTCAACCTGACGGCGGCGAACAACAACACCCAACTCCGTGGCGATGTGCTGCTCGGCTCCGCTGGCGACATCGCCGTGGATCAGATCAGCATCTACCCCGACATCATCGCTCAAGCAGATCCCTGGATCGCCGACAGCGGTGTCACCGCCACCGTGAAAGACAAACCAGACCTGGCACACGACGGCAACGGTCTCATGATGATGCAGGCCTCCACATCGGGCACAGGCATCCGGCACGACGTCACGACCAATCCGTCCCAGAACTCGGTCTGGGACGTGACGGCATGGGTTCGTTCGTCGGACGGCACGCCCATCAGCGGGAAGGTGCAGCTCTCTGCCACCGGTGGCTCATCGGCCACGCAGACGGTAGAGCAACCTTTCACCACCGACGGCGCCGGCTGGCAGTTGGTGACCTTCCGCATGACCGTGGCGAACTCCGGTCGCACGATGTTGGGGGCCAAGGTGGTGCTCACCACCACCGGTCGCACCCTGTACGTCGACGACATCATCGTGCAGCAAGCCGGACCGTGGACGGCGGGCGGCTCGGCCACCATTGCGCAGACCGGCGACGCGGACGGTGCCGAATCCGGCAGCGGCTATCTGAAGGTCACCAAGAACTCGATCGACGACGCCTGGACCGAGCGGACCACATCGGGAACGGTGGGGCAGGACACCACGCAGATCGTGCAGGTCTGGGTGCGATCCGTCAGAGGTGATGCGGTGCGTGGTCGGGTGACTCTCACGGCTCAAGGCGGCTCGGCGCCCGCCAGTACCAGCACCACGAACTTCACCGCGGACGGCACCTGGCAGAAGGTCTCGGCTTCCGTCGTCGTGGCAGGAAGCAGCCAGGCGGCACTCCTCACACGCGTCTATGTCGACACCGAGGGTGCGCCGCTCGCCATCGACACGGTGACGATCGGGCAAGCTCCGCTCGACCAGGATCCCGACGGCGTCACAGAACCGCTCCCCCATCCCGAACGCGGCTACACCTACCTGTGGGACGACGCCTTCGGCATCCCCGGCGCACATCTGTGGGCACTGACGGCCCAGATCCAGGTGACACCGAGTGGAGCCGGTCTGGGTGTCGGGGGAACGCTGTACTTCGACCCGTCGAAGATGCCGTCGATCCTCGTGGGCAACGACTGGTTGAAGGCCGACATGACCCTCAACATCAGTCGAACCGATCCCTGTCTCGCCTTCGGCTTCGACGCCACCGACAGCGACGTCGCCGTCCAGATCGACGGCGGGGTCTTCAGCACGAAACAGTTCCAGATCAGTTTCGCGCCACGCGGCTGCGAGGTGGGCGACTACGTCGTGCCGCAGGGGGCCTCGATCGGCTTCAACACACAGTTGGGCGACGCCAACTTCTTCTTGAACCTGTCGATCACCAAGGGTGACGAGGGTCCCGAGTTCCACTCCGCCATCGGTCTCAGCAACCTCAGCTTCGGTGGCTTCACCTACAACCAGATGGAACTCAAGATCGACGTCACCACGACGTCGCAGGAGACGAGCTTCATCGGTGATTTCGAACTACCGATGGGCAAGTTCTACGGAGCCTTCGACCTGGAGACGTCGACCGACGGGATCAGGTCCACCGGACAGGTGAACATCACCGACTGGCAGATGGCTGGCGGCACCTTCGACGTGTCGTCGTTCAACTACTACCAGGACATGAACGTCCCCACCGGCGGGTGTGGATCGTTCAACAGCGAGTCCAGTGGACAGATGTCCCTCGGCAGCAAGAACTACGCGTTCACCGGCATCATCAACATGAGTTGTGGTGAACTGCGAGTGCTGCACTTCGGTTTTCAGTACTGGAAGGGCGGGGTGTCGTTCGCCTACTCGATCGACTACGACTCGACGAGCAAGGTGCTGGCCGGCAATCTGCGGTTCGAGTTCGATCGAAGGGTTTCGTGGAAGTACTTCGGCATCCGTCGTACGCGCCATCCGAAGTTCATGATCAACCTCGCCTTCCGAATGCCGGTCGACAACCCGAGTGCGGCATCACTCACGCTCGCGGGCAGTGTCTCGGTGTCCGGAGGCAGCGGACGGGTCGACTGCGCGTTCGGTGGTTCCAACTCCGACGACGGGTGCTCGCTGCAGGTGACGATCAACGTCTTCGGTGGCACGAGTTACAGCAGTACGTGGTGACCCGGGTGGCCCCCAGCACACAACGTTGAGTCAACAGCACCAACGCGATCGACGCCCCCGCAGGCTGACAGCGGCCTCCTGGCCGACCAACACCCCCAACCCAGGACGTGTCACCCTTGACGCGCCGCGAAGCGCGTCAAGGCCGTCCAGACGTACTTGCTCGAAGTTGCATTCCTCGGCGAGGGACACTCCATGCAGACCGCAGTTCTGCGTTCGGGCGCGACCGCGGAGCATCACCGTCGCCGCAACATACTCATTGTGTCCGCGCCCAAGAAGGAATGGACCAGGCCGAACCTGATGCTGCTGGGAACACCCCAGGGAGTGGCGGGGGGCCAGATCACAGCTGCCAACGAAGCCACCGTTGGAAACCGGGCAGGGAACTACGACCCAGCGAACTACGACCCCTCGGGCGCTCTTGCCGGGTGACGGCACGGCGGTTGACGCTCATCGTGCGGAATCGAGCGGGACGGTAGCGACGCGCATCAGGCCCACAAGTCGCTGAGTGAACCGCCGAATCGTCTCGCTGCCGAGACGGTCCCGACGAACTCAGGACATCAGGCAACTGGTCAGCTGTGCGACGTCGAAGGGATGGACCTCGTCCGATGGAACCCACCTCCGAGCCTGCGCGAGGTCGGAGTGGCCGAACTCCCGATCGTCAGTTGAACAGGCTGATGATGTAGTTCTGGAAGAGCTGCTGCTCGATCGGGTTCTCCTGCGCGATGCTCACCGGAGTTGTGGGCGATCGACTGCTCCAGCTCGAACGAGTACTGCTTGGTGACGAGCTTCTGCGTGCTCTGTCGCTGCGCGACCTGCTCGACCGACTCCGACGACACCGACTTGTACGACACCGTCTTCGCCACGGTCTTGAACGTCGGCGCTGCACCCGGCGAGTACGACGTGTCGAAGTAGGCGACCTGCGCCATGAGGTCATCGGCGGGTCGGGCCCGAACGAACGCCACGCGATCACCCGCCGTCTTGAAGTGCTTCCACTCCCGCAGGGGGCCGGCGTTCGCGACCAGCTGCATGTAGGTGTCGTTGATCTCCCGGAGCTGGGAATCGAGTTTCCTGACGGCGCTCGCGGTCCGTAGAGCGTTCGACAAGCCGCCGGCAACGAGACCACCCGAACAGCGCTCGCCCATGCGGTGCTGGCACTCAGCGAGCACGACGATCAGCGCGCGCTCCTCCTCCAGGACATCGACGGGGTGCTCCCCACGGCCGTCGAGGAGATCGTCCGATACTCGTCGCCGGTCATCCACTTCCGACGGACCGTCACCCAGGACGGTGTCCGGCTGGGCGGACACACGTTCAACACCGGCGACAAGGTCGTCCTCTACTACGGAGCCGCGAACCGGGACCCCGAGGTGTTCACCGACCCGGACCGCTTCGACGTCACCCGAGACCCGAACCCGCACATCGGCTACGGAGGGCCGGGTCCGCACTTCTGCCTCGGCGCCCACCTCGCACGTCGCGAGCTCACCGTGACGCTCCGCGAACTGTTCACGCGCCTGCCCGACCTCCGGGTGACCGGTGAGCCCGATCGGCTGCGCTCCGACTTCGTCAACGGGATCAAGCATCTCCCCGTCACCTTCACACCGGAACGAAGCGCATGAACCCGCACCACGACGCCGAGTCGGTGATGGACGCGTTCGGTGCCGCGTTCGAAGCCGGCGACATCGCAGCGCTGGAGTCGCTCTACGCCCCCGACGCAGTGGTCTGGCACAACCACGACGACATCGCGACGCCGGTGGCGCACAACCTCCTCGTGCTCGACTGGATCGTGCAGCACACGGCGAGCCGCTCGTATCAAGCGGTGCGTCGCTGGTTCGACGGCGACAGCGTCGTCGAGCAGCACGTCGTCGTCATGACCACCCGCAGCGGGGAAGAGATTCGCTGTCCCGCGTGCCTCATCGTGCAGATCAGCGGTCACCGCATCTCGCGCTTCGACGAATCCATCGACCCCGCCCCCTTCGCCCGCCTCGCCACGGGCTGACCCACCGCACGACTGGAGCCCTCATGTTCATCGCCACCGTCATCGTCTCCGTCCTCCTCGCCCTCGCCGCGATCGGGTCGGGCCTAGGCAAGTTGTCCAAGCATCCGAAGGCGATCGAACCGCTCCAGCACGTCGGAGTGCCCACATCGGCGGCACCGGCACTCGGCGCGCTCGAGGTGGCCGGAGGCATCGGTGTGCCGGCCGGTCTGTACTGGGCGCCCCTCGGTGTCGCCGCCGCCACAGGACTCGCCCTCTTCTTCCTGGGCGCAGTGATCGCCCATCTCCGGGCAGGCGATCGGGCCGTCCAGCCAGCCCTCGGACTGCTCGTGCTCAGCATCGCGGCATTGGTGCTGCGAGCCACCACGATGTGACCGGCGACGCGCGATCTCGCACGCTCCGAGAGCCCGCGAACACATCCGCTGCTCCGGGGAGAAGGTTCGGAAAACGGAAGAAGTCCCGGCCGAGTGGGCCGGGACTTCTCTGAGTGGGGTGTTCGGGGAAATCATTCACCCTGCTCAAAGGCCATGCGAGCAGGGCTCTGTGTTGCGGTTTCACACTTCGATGCGACTCGTCGCCACACTCTTGCCAGAAATAGCCTCCTACGTGCGGTTATGTGCGCGCACCGATCGTCTGATGCGCCATCAGTCGACGAACTGCATCATGGTCGGCGACGTGATCCCTTCGACGTGCGGGTGGTGGGCCTGCGGCTCTCGAGGATCCTCCCGGGGGCGTCGCCTGGGGCAGCATTCGAGCTCGACGCACCAGCGGTCTCGGCGCTCGCGCGGTCGGGCTGCCGCGCCGGCCCACAGCCATCGAGGTCGCTTGCGGCGAGCGCCAGATCGTCGGCGCTCGCGCCGGCGCAGATGACGGCAACGACGGTTGGTGTCGTGGACACACCCTCAATGCGCCCTACCGCTCTCTCGGCACGGTGTATAGTATGCTGTTTATTACGCCTCTAATGTATAGGAAGATATACAACGGCAGGGGAGGAGACTGAGAGATGGCACGCCACTACCTGAGGACAACCACTGATGCCGTGCGAGTGTTCGGGCTACAGCTCGCCGCAGCCCGACGGGAACAGCGCCGTACCAGCACAGAAGTCGCCGAACGTGCCGGGATCACCCGCGTGACACTCGCCCAGGTGGAACGCGGCGAACCTGGAGTAGCGATCGGCATCTACTTCGAGGTCGCCATGGTGCTCGCCGTCCCCCTCTTTGGGGCCGACAGCAGCGAACTCGCCGACCTTGCTGCGCGCAGCGAACGCGACCTCGCGCTGCTGCCGCGCCGGGTCCGTCGCCGGGCGGTGGTCATCGATGACAACTTCTGACTCGCCGCCCCCTGGGGCCTATATCTGGGTGTGGCTCCCTGGTCAGACGGAGCCGGTCGTCGCCGGTGCCGTTCAGGCCGACGGTGCCGAACTCGTGTTCGCGTACGGGAAGTCGTACCTCGCCCGGCCCGATGCGATCAGCCTTCAGCCCGCCACCACGAAGCACTCGATCGGCCTGCCGCTCGAAACAGGGACACAACGACCGCCCAAGGGCCTCGATGCGCACGGTGTAATCCGTGACGCGGCACCGGATTCGTGGGGACAACAAGTGATCCTGCGCCGGCGTGTCGGGCACGGCGCCAAAGACACCGGCGACCTGCCGCTGCTGACATACCTGCTCGAGTCGGGTTCGAACCGGATCGGGGCACTCGACGTGCAAGCACGGTCCGACGTGTACGAGGCCCGCACGACCCAAGGTTCGTTGGAAGAGCTCATCGAGGCCGGCGACCGTCTTGCACGCGGCCTCGCGTTCAGTCCCGAGCTCGACGATGCGCTCACCTACGGGTCATCCGTCGGCGGCGCTCGCCCCAAGGCCCTGCTGACCGACGGGAAGCAAGACCTGATCGCCAAGTTCTCGGTCTCCACTGACACGTACCCTTGGATACAGGCCGAGGCGCTCGGCATGGAACTTGCCCGACGCTGCGGAGTGAACGCAGCACCAACCAGGCTCATCCGCGCCGCAGGCAGGGACGTTCTGCTCGTCGAGCGATTCGACCGGCCGCAAGATGGCACCCGGCGACATGTCCTGAGCGCGCTCACGTTGCTCGGGCTTCACGAGCTGGCTGTCCGGCACACCACCTACACCGAGCTCGTCGATCAGATCCGCCTGCGGTTCGTCAACCCGGAGGCGACGCTCCATGAGTTGTTCCGGCGCATCGTGGTCAACATCATCCTGGGCAACACCGACGACCACGCCCGCAACCACGCCGCGTTCTGGAACGGGAGTCAACTCGAGCTCACTCCAGCGTTCGACATCTGCCCCCAACCGCGTTCGACGGGTGAAGCGTTCCTCGCCATGGCGTACGGCACGGGCGGCGAGCGGCAGGCCCGACTCGCTACATGTGCCCGCGTTGCCGAAATGTACGGCTACACCCGTGCCCAGGCGCGCGAACTGATCGACGGGTGCGTCGCCATCGTGCGCACTGAGTACCGTGCCGCTTGCGAGGACGTCGGTGTCACCCCGGCTGTCCGTGACCGGTTGTGGGAGCGGGAGATCCTCAACCCCTCGATCAGCTACAACGACACCTGAGCCCCGCCGTCCCTCCGTGTCAGGCGTGCATGCGCGCCCTCATTCATCCTGATCGTCGTGTTGTTGACGCCTGCCGGCTTGCTCGGCGGGCGTTGTTGCGTCTGCGGCCGGTCCGCCGGTGGTCTGCTCGAGCCCGGTGATCGCCGACAGGGCCGTGTCCAGTCCATGACGCACGAAAGCCGCCTCATACTGAGGCGGCTTTCGTGTTTCTCTTACAGCATCCGGCTGATTCGCCAAACGCCTGTTGGTGGCGGGGGCAGGATTTGAACCTGCGACCTTCGGGTTATGAGCCGACAGGGTCACGTCTGCGCCGATACGCATCCGTTCGCGTTGGTGCAGGCAGATCGTCATCTCGCCGCTGTCGCGCTTTCGTCTCGTTCGCTCCCGTAGGCGCCCGTTGGCGCCAGTCGTGTTCGCGTCGTGTTCGCGCACGAGACACTCGGCCAGGGTCGGGCAAGACGACTCATTCTTGACTGACGAAGTTGGGCAGGACAACCTCGAGTCGGTCGAGGAGTTCGTGTACGGACATCGGCGGACGGGTGCGCCGACGAGCGATGTCGGACAATGCAGCGTGGGTCCTCGATGGGTCGCGCTCGGCAACGGCCAGCGCGAAGCTGTCCGAATCGATGGCTTCGACACCGCACGGTTCACGCGCTCGCTGGGAAGTCGCGCAGGTTGAACGTGACGATGCAGTCGGCCTCGATGTGCACCCCGAGCACAAGGACGAGTCGGCCATGCTCGATGATCGGCATCACCACAACTAGCGCCTCGGGCGCTCTTTCGAGCGCACCGGGCACGGCACGGTTCCGATCGATACGATAGGCGATCCGATTAGGTGAGAGATCGGCGCCCTTGGCGAGGTCGCGGTAGACCTCGTCGAGGATCGTCGGTGACCAATCCATGCGGACGGGTCCGATGTGCTGCGAAGGTCAGGAGGAGATCGGTCAACACCGAGCGCCCAATTCCAACCCGCCGTGCGAAATCGAGGACCTTCCCCCGATGAGCAACAGCCGCGTGATCCGACGTCGTCCCGCGGGGTTGTTGCTAGTCGCTCTCCGACCCGAGACGAATCTGCCGGAGACGCTGATCGAGTTGTGTACGGACCTCCTGGAGGCGCTCGGAGTCTTCGGAGACCAGCGATGCCTGTAGCTCGCTGAACACTTCCCTTTCGGCCGCCAGACGGATCTCGACGCAAGCCGACATGTCGGGGGCGATCGCGTCTTCCTGCTGTTGGAGGTCAGCGAGCCTGGTATCCAACGCAGCTCTCGAAACGGCCCCCAGCTCGAAGTTGGAAATGGCGGAATCTGCCTCGGCTGCGATCCGATTGGCGACTTCGGTCGGGTCGCCGCTCGCGAAACCGAGGTCTTGGATGCAGTCCGCCGACTCGGCCGCGGCATCGACGTAGCGGGGATCGGTGAGGACTTGACTGGAAAGCCTCTCCGACATCTCGGAAACCCAGTCGTCGTAGGCTTCGAACGGGTCCTCGAAGCCCTCTGCGATGGCCACCAGGCATTCGGTGACGACTTCATCGGATGGAGTATCGGTCGGCTCCGCCTGAGGGGCCAGCCGTGATGCGATCAAGTAGGCAACCTCTCCGCCAAAGTTTGGGGGCGGGGCTGGAAGCCTGCGAAGGTTCTCGAGCTGCACGTCGGTGAGGTTGGCCCCTCGATCGCCCGCACACTCGATCGCCAGTTCGATTCGGTGCTTGTCGACTTCGGTACGCAACTCGGATTCCGAGACGCCGAACGCCGCGTTGACGAATGCTTCGAGGTCTTCGGCAGCCGGAGACGTCGTTCCTTTGACTTCGCCGGAGGTCGAGTGAATCGTCTCGCCCTGGCCCGGGCTCCCGCACGAGGAACCGACGACGGCCGCAGTTCCCGCAACAAGCCGCCACAACACTAGTGCGGTGCGGCGGCTTGGCGGGGTGGATGGGGTGCGCGGCATTCAGAAGCCTTGGTTGGCGTACTGCGAGCTGCACCCTCCTGACGACTTGCACGCGGTCGACGGGGAGTAGCTGTTGGAGTCGGTGTACGAGTAGGTCTTCCACGTAGATGTTGAACAGTTCGCTGCGGTGTTTGTCCAGACGCCGTCCTTGTAGTAGCGCATGTAGACGCACGTGCCGTCGACTGCCCCATCGAGGAACTTCCCGTTGTAGTCGTTCAATCCGTCGCACGTGTAGATGTTCGCGACGGTTTCGTCGGCCCAGCCAACCGACCAGGAGATCGGGTTCCCCTGTCCGTTGCAGTAGGCGGAAGCATTCCCGCTGCCCGGCAGTGCTCCTCCGATCCCAGTTGTGGTAGCAGCGACGAGTGCGATGCACCCCGCTGCAAGTCTTGCAATCTTGCTCATCTGATCCCTCGTGTCTTAAGTCCCTCGGACCGTCCGGGTTGTAGAAGGAGTGTCGTCCGAAGCTCGTCACTTACAGCCGGCACCGTTCTGTGTCGCAGAAATCTCAAGGAGCTGCCACCAGCGCTTGTGGCAGCCGTTCGGAACAAGGGTCCGAGCGAGGAGCAAGGATCGGTCGGGGCACTCAACACGTGGGTCGACGTATCGCTCTACGTGCCGCCCGCTGCCGCCACGGTGGTAGTTGTCGGAGCGCTGCGTGCTTCCAACATGTTGCGCCACTCCGTGGCAGACACGGGTGACATACCTTCCGTGAGCTCGCGGACGAGGTCAACTGAGGCGTTCTCGACAACCACCTGAACGGTGCGATCATCGCTCACCGGCACGATCGCAACGTGGAGCGAACCACCTTCGTTGCTGTACAAGGTGGTGACGGTCCCAGCAACTGTGACGTCGCCGGACGGAACCATGTCGGACAGAAGACCGTTCGATCCATCGGAGATCGTCGTGAGGTGGATGCTTGGCTCAGGAGTTTCGTTGTCCGGGTCATCGCTCGACCGAGTGGCAGCGGTCCAGGTGCTCCGGTACTCGTCAGGGTCCGAATAGGTCATCTCCCAGCCGTCACCAAGCTGCAGGTGCACGGCTTCGATGACATCGGAAGCTTCGTCGGCCGCTCGTGGATCCGGCGCCCGGGACGAGGACGTCGGATCGCGGTCTTCCGTAGCCGATGCAGGTGGCACCGAGGAGCCGTCTCGAGTTGCCCACACGAGTCCGCCGCCACCAAATACGAGCACAGCGGCGGCAGCCATGGCGAGGGTGCGCGGTGGGCGATCGGGCTCGCGCCGTGGAGTCGCTCGAACTAGAGCGGTGCCGTCCAGCAACGGTCCCAGACCGTCTTCGACGACTACCCTCTTAGCACGGCGCTCCAAGGCTGCGGCGAGGTCGTGTTCGATGCTGCTCATGAGAGTTCCTTTCTCAGCTTGGCAAGTGCTCGGTGGGTCCAAGGCCCCACCGACCCGGTGGGAACATCGAGAGCTGCTGCAATCTCCGGCTCGGTCATTTGTGCATAGAAGCGCAGCACGACGACCGCACGCTGGTTGAACGGCAGGCCGGCAACGATATCGAGCAGTACGTCGTCGGCCGGCAAGTCCGAGGCAAGCGGACGAAGACGTTCCCGAAGCCTTGCTTCCCGAGTCCGGTCGCGGCCGGCCTCTCGACATCGGTTGAGAACTGCCCGGTTGAGATACGGGCCCGGCTGTTCGATGGAGCTCCACGATCGATACATCGCGGCGAGAACTTCGTGGACGACGTCGTTCGCGAGCTCGTCAGAGCCGAGCAGTAAGGCCGCGCGACGGACCTGCCCTGGCTGTTCGGCGCGGTAGAACGCTGTGAACTCGTACGGTCTGTCGCCTGCGCCGTCCGCGCTGGTCTCTAGGTTCTCGGTCACTGCTTCCATTGCCCATTTCCACGGAGAACCCATCAGATTCCATACGAAGAACTGCGACCACACATTGGTTCGGTGGGACCCGGGCCACCCGAAAGCCGCCAACAGACCCAGGCCGGCGCACCTCACATACAAATAGGCGGTTCAGTACGGACTTCTTGGAGGCGCTCGGCGTCCTCGGAGATCAGCGATGCGGGCGGCTGAACAGCTGCTGCTCGACCGGCGGTTGAGTCTCAAAGAACGCCGACCGGTCGGGTGCGATCGCATCTTGCTGTCGTAGGTCAGCAAGCCTGTCCTCCAATGCAACTTTAGCGAGGCGACGTTGCCTACTCGGCCCAGACCGGGTCGGATTCCTGTAGGTCCACCAGCCGCTCGGTCACAGCGGCGATCCTGGAGCGCATCTCGCTGACAGCTTCGGCGTTCTCGTCCGCCCACTGCTCTGCGACCTGCGTCTCGAATTCCGATCGCTCTGCGGTGAGCCCGACTGCGGTATCGCAGTTGATGTCTGCCAGTCGGGTCGCAACCTCCGCATCGGAGGGGTCCCCGCCCTCACCTGATGTCGAAAGTGCATCGTCGGGTGATCCGAAGGTGTATCCGCGTTGCGCCATACATGTTGACCATTCGTCGACGAGGCGCTTGTACTCGTCCGTCGTCACCCAGCCGCTCATTCGGGTCAGTGGATCATTTCGCAGTCGGCTGACGTCGTCTGCGAGCGACTCCGCACCAGTTGTTTCCTCGACGTACCTGGCGACGAGCTCGAAGCACCCTGGCGAACCGTCCGATCCGAAGAGCGCCTCCGAGAACGCCGGATCCGCGTTGGCGCGGTCGTTCATCGGCGACGGTACTCGTGGCGCGGCCTGATATCCGTACATCTCTGCGTACTCGCGGTCGAGTGGGTGCCAGGTCCGGTGGCCGACAGGGTCGAGGGACTCCGGGCTGGGGCCGCGATCGAATTCGAATCCACGCAGCGCCATGCAGTCCGTCATCAGCGCGCTCCGGACGGAGTAGTTGATTCGGGCAAGGTCGTCGCCGTAGTCGAGTCCGAGCCGAGCGAGAACCTGTCGGTCGATCGGAGGGAGCTCCTCGAATCGAGCGGCTCCCCATGCGGCATCGCGTTCACCGGCCGGGGGGTCCTGCGAGGGGACCGTGCCCGATGCCGATCCGCCGCTCGTATTGTCCGACCCAGCCGGTTGCTCCGGGTCGGAGCATGCGGCCACGAACATCCACCCGACGAGAATCGCAGCGGCGAGCCGGCGAGCTCGACTCAGCACGAACCATTCACCATCCGAATCGACCGGTCCTGCCGGTTCTCCGTGAAGTCGTAGAAGCCCGGATACGAGTACGCCACCGAGAAGCTCAGCCCGCCGGTGTAGCTCGTGCCCTGGTATCCGCAGAAGCGGTCGTAGTTCGCGTCGCGATGTCGGGCCGAGTTCGTGTTGTAGCGAACACTCAGGCCGTTGCCGTAACTGTTGTTGTCGGTGTTGGTATCTGCGCTCGCCCACGTGTGGGTGTCGTTGTTCGTTCCCGTGACATAGCCGCTGTACTCGGATGACGAGGTGCACCCGATCCCGACGTAGGTACACGCTTCAGGTCCAGCCGATACCGGTGTGGCGAGGCCGAAGATACCTACACCGGCGACGAGTGCCGCAACGGCGGCAAGAATGCGAGTGTGCTTTCTCATGACATCTCCCTTTGCTAGTGCGACCATCGGTGGCCGCTACCTCGTGGGTGTCCGTGAGAGAGCGCTCGTTACATCGTGAGGCAGAACCTGGAGGCGAGTCATCAGCTCAGGTACGCAGCGTGGTTGCGGGTGGCGTCTGCGCAGCCTTCAGAGCGGGTGGCAGGCCTGCGATGGCGCCGGTTGCGAGGCCGATGAGGGGGGCGAGGAGTGTCGATGTGAGGTTGATGGTTGCGGTCCACTCTCGTTGGTGTGAGATGGCGGCGATGGCGTAAATGGCGATGGCGGTGCCGGTGATGCCGGCAATGGCACCGGTGGTGGCTGCTTCGAGAGTGATCTGTCGGACGATGTGGGCTCGAGTGGCGCCGAGGGCGCGTCGGAGTCCGATTTCGGGTCGGCGTTCGATAGTGTTGAGCAGGGTGGCGTTTGCGATGGCGACGGTGCCGATGAGAAGTGCGAGCGCCGCGAGCGCGTAGTAGAGGCCGGTGACGTCGCTTTCGACGTTGTTGCGCAGTGTTTGTGGGTCGGGTGGCACGAGCGCTTGGAGACGTTCGGGTTGTTGGGGGCGCAGCGCGAGCGGTCCCTGATCGCCAGCGAGGCGCGCGGAGCCGGGTTGGGTGTCGATGAGGACTTCGTAGGTGGGTGACGATGTGGCGATGTCGTGGCGTTCGGTGCTGGTGGGTATGGTAATGGCGAGCAGCAGGTCGGGGTTGCGGGCGGCGTCGTCGATGATGCCGATAACGGTGTAGGCGGTGTCGCCGATGAACACGGCGGGTTGGTGGTCGATGCGGGTGATGCCGAGTTGGTCGGCGGCGACGCGGCCGAGTACGGCGACTCGTTCGGCGCGTTGCTCGTGGAACTGGTCATAGATGCGACCGGTGGACAGTGCGGGTAGTGCGGCGTGGATGGCGCCCGGTGTGGCGGCGATGATCGGTATCGGCTGGTTGCCGCCGGTGGGTCGTGAGGCGGTGTTGCGGGGGCGCAGGGCGGTGGTGTCGGTCACGGGGTAGCTGAGGCCGGCGTGGTTGATGCCGTTGAGTGCTTGGAGGCGGGCGTCGACGTCGGGGGGGAATGGGTTGGTGCCGTCGGGTGCGGCGTCTTGGATGCGAACTTCGGTGGCTTTGAGGGCGTCGAATCGGGCTGAGACCTGGGCTCGGGCGGTGTCGGCGAGGCCGGTGGTGGTGACGAATGCGCCGACACCCAAGATGGTGCCGAGTGCAGTCAGCAGGGTGCGGGCGGGTCGTTGCGCGATCGCTGCGGTGGCTTCGGAGATCGTGTCGATCCAGCTCAATCGGGAGGGTGGCACGGTGTGGTTGGTCATGC
>JBDKIV010000226.1:0-3245 GCA_039796935.1 Actinomycetota bacterium
CATCTCGTAGCTGCCGTACAACATGCCCTCGGCGCCCAGCAGGTTCATCACCTGCTCGTAGATGTCCTTGTTGAGGTTGGCCGAGGCCATCTTGCCGATCGACCCCTCGGGCCCCGGATCGCCCATCTTGCGCATCTGGTTGGCTCGGATGTTGGTGAGACGAAGCACCTCGGCCCGGCTCCACAGCTTCATCACCTCGTCGAGCGTGGCCGCATCGCGGCGCTCGGCGGGCAGCTTCTCCCATGCCTCGGTCAGCGAGCGGATGGTGCCCGAACCCTTCTGGGGAATGGCGCCACCGATCGACACACGCTCATTCATGAGGGTGGTGAGCGAGACGCGCCATCCGTCACCGGGATTGCCGAGCATCTCGGCATCGGGGATCCGGGTGTCGGTGAAGTACACCTCGTTGAACTCGGCCTCGCCGGTCATCTGCCGGAGCGGGCGGACCTCGACGCCGGGAGCCTGCATGTCGACGACGAACGCCGTCAGGCCGGCGTGCTTGACCGCCTCGGTATCGGTACGGACGACGAGCAGGCCCCAGCGGGCGAGGTGACCGAGCGTGGTCCACACCTTCTGGCCATTGACGATCCACTCGTCACCGTCGCGCACACCACGCGACGAGAGCCCGGCGAAGTCCGAGCCGGCACCGGGCTCGCTGAAGAGTTGGCACCAGATCTCCTCACCCGTGAAGAGCGGCCGGAGGTAGCGCTGCTTCTGCGCTTCGCTGCCCCACACCACCACGGTCGGGCCGCACATGCCGTGGCCGATCGGATTGCGATAGACCGGATTCGGGGCGCCGGCAGCGTAGATCCGCTCGTTGACCAGCTTCTGCAGCTTGGGATTGAGCCCGAGACCGCCGTGTCCCTCCGGGAAGTGCACCCATGCCAGCCCCTTGTCGAACTGCGCACCGAGGAAGGCCGTCGGTGCGGTCGACGCCGGCGGGAACTCGCCGAGCAGCTGGTCGACGAGTTCGCTGACTCGCTGCTCTTCTGCGCTCAACACGGATTCGGTGACAGTCATCGGTGTCTCCCCTTGGACGCCCTGGGTCGGCTCTCGCACCGACCGTCTCGTCGAGACGTTAGTTGTCGACCACAAGCGACGCCCTACCCAGCTCGGTCGACCACGGCGATTTCCGTCACACCGCGATCAGCGGCGCTGCAGCGTCGCAGCGACGGGTGCGAGCACCGCGTCGAGTCCAGCGAGCCGCGCATCGAGTGGCTCGCTGCTGTCGAGGAACGCCCACGTCACGGCGACCTGCGCGCGGAGCGCAGCCCGCCAGGGTGGCATCCCGACGGCCACGGCATCGGCGGAGGCACCGTCGAGGTACTCCCGAACCACGGCGGGCAGGCCCGTCACCCGGTCGGCCAGCTCGTGATAGAGGCCGATGTCACTCGAGGCCTGATGCCCCGCCGTCGGCAGATCGAGACGCCAGGTCGGACGTCCGCGCACGAGCGCCCAGGGCCGTTCGGCATCGCTCTCGGGAGGCGTCACCCGGTCGCGACCGGACACCACGAGCAGGGTCGGGACGTTCACACGCCCGAGCAGGGAGTCGCTCATCGTGCGGGTGTAGGGCTGGTACACGACCACCGCCGAGATGCGTTCGTGCGCCGCGACACCACGAGCGCCCGCGACCGTCGCCAACGCCGTGTACGCACCGTACGAATGGCCCGCCAGCACGACCCGGTCGTGGTCGACGGCGTCGAGGACGTCGAGGGGAACCGACTCGTGCCCGTGCACCAGAGCTCGGACCAGCAGGTGTGCATCGCCCACACGGTTGATCTCGTTGGTGCGGTCGTCGACGTGGGTACCGAGCAACCAGTCGGCGAGCGCATCCCCGGGATGGTCGGCCGAGACCACCAGGGCACCGCGCGCCGCCAGCGCCTCGCACAGCATCGCGTACGCGAAGCGCATCCCCGTCCTCCCGTGCGAGAGCACGATCAGCGGGAATCGTCCCGGCAGGACGGGAGCGTCCTGCCGGGCGGACGCCGCGGTGAAGGACACCCCGGGGAACAGCTCGTACTCGGACACGGGGAACTCGCGGGCGCCGTGGTGCGCGGCCGGGTACCAGATGTCGACGCCCAGCATCCGTCCCCCGCGCTCGGGGTCGATCATGATCAGCGACCGCCGACCGACGGGGTGACGCGGCGGCTCGACGGGTTGCCCGGCCGAGAGTTCGGCCGAACTCATGACTCGTCGTCGCTGTCCGGGCCGGCGTCGAAGCCGGCGGCCACGAGGCGCTCGAGCAGCGCATCCCGAATGCTCGTTCCGGGCTCTCGGGCCTTGTCACCGCACACCCGCCAACCGAGCCGGCTCGAGTACAGCAGAGGCGGGTCCTTCAGGCGGCCGGCTCCCACCTCGACCACACGTGCAAAGAACAGGTCGTGATCGAGCATCGTCGTCTGCTGGAAGATCTGGCAGCGCAACCAGGCGATGCAGTCACGAACCACGGGCAGTTCCGTCCCCGGCACCGTCGTCAGGTACTCGTCGGCGATGTACCGGAACTTCCGACCCGGGTAGCTGAAGTACTGCCCCACACCGACCTGATCGCCGGCGAGGACCGACACCGTGAACTCGTTGCTCGCGACCATCAACGGGTGCGTGTCGTGTTTCGGGGAGACGCTCGCCATCACGACGGGTTCTTCGAAACTCACCTGAGACACCCAGTGACTGCAGTACGCACGCGTCACGCCCTCGTGGTGGGCGCCGACCACCTCGACACCTTTCATCATCTGGCCGAGACAGCGCTTGATGGTGGGATCGATCATGAACCGAGTATCGCGTCAGTCAGTTCCAGGCGCGCACCCAGCGGGCATGGGCGGGTGCTTCGTCGGCCAACTCGGCAAATGCTCCACGCATCACGGCGAGGGAGTAGAGCGCCCGCGCGTCATCGCTGCGCAGATAGATCTCGCGCAGGTTGTTCAGCATCCGGATGAGGATCATCCGGTCGCTCATCGGCGCGAGATGTACGTCGTCGAAGGGCACATCCGAGCCGACCAACCGTCGCCACGACGTCACCAACCCTGGTCGGTCGAACAGACGACCATGCTGAAAGGGGTCGCCGTACACCTCGCGGCGCCCGTCGCGGACCACCACGTGGCCGGGCAGTCCAACAGCGTCCAGGTCGACCCCGATCCTGCGCCCCATCTCGATCGCCACGACGGAGAGCGAGATCGGGATACCGACCCCGCGTCGCACGACCTCGTCGAGGAACGAGTTCCGCGGGTCGTAGTAGTCGCTCCGGTTCC
>JBDKIV010000227.1:0-30315 GCA_039796935.1 Actinomycetota bacterium
ATCACGGTGTCGGTGGTCATGATGCCCCGGGCGACCGCTGTTGCGTCGGTTCCGGTCAGGTCGGTTGGTAGGAGGGTCAGGCCTGCTCGGACGCGATCCATCGGGTACTGCCGCCCGATGACGCCGGTCGAGGCGATGAGGACGTCGTCGACAGCCACGCCGAGACGCTCGGCGACGCCGGCTGTCACCTCCTCGGCATTCGCCAGTCCCGAGGGGCCCGTTGCGACATTGGCGTTCTTCGAGATCACCACGACGGCTTGGGCCCGGTGGTCGGCCACGTTCCGGCGGCTCACCAGAACGCTCGGTCCGGCGAAGCTGCTCTGGGTGAACACACCTGCTGCGCTGCAGGGCCGATCGGCTTTCACGACGACGAAGTCGTCGGTGTCGTCCTTGATGCCGATGTTGGCGACGTGGCAGTGGAAGCCCTGGGGCAGTGGGAGGGCGACGGGGTGGGGTGCTGCGGCATCGGTGGTCACGAGCACGCATCCTGTCCGGCGGCGAGTGCTGCGCGCACCTTGGCGAATGCCGAGCCGAGGGCTGCGACTTCGTGCTGCGACAAGAGATCGATGAAGTGTCGGCGAACACTGTCGAGGTGAGAGGGAGCAGCCCGGACGAGCAGCTCGTGTCCGCGCTCGGTGAGCACGGCCATCATGACCCGCTTGTCGTCGGCCGATGCCTGACGGCGAACGAGCCCGTTGCGTACGAGTCCGTCGAGGCGACGGGTCAGCCCGCTCGGGGTGATCCGTAGCTGTGCTGCGAGGTCGCACATCCGTAGTTGGTGCTCGTCGACTTCCGACAACCAGACGAGCACCTCGTAGTCGCCGACCGTGAGTCCGAACTCTGCCAGGTCGGCTTCGAAGCGGTGGTGCAGTGGGGCGAGCGTGTCGATGTAGCCGCGCCAGGCGGCCATCTCGTCGGCATCGAGCCAGCGGGTCGAATCTGCAACGGTCGAGTCGGCCATGGGGAAAGTGTAGGCGAAGTCCTCGATTGAATGTTGCGCTCTCAACGATCGCGGTCTATCGTGGTCAAGAAGTTGCGGGCGCAATAGTGTCCATCGCAATCGTGCCCATCACGATCGTGATGGTCGCAACGCAGCTCGGAACAGACCAACAGCACACACCAAGGAGAACCCCATGTCCGACACATCGACGACGTCATCGCCACTTGCCGCCCTCACCCCCGGAACCTGGACCGTCGACGCCAGCCACTCCACCGTCTCGTTCGTGGCCCGGCACCTCATGGTGTCGAAGGTCCGCGGCAACTTCACCTCGTTCGCAGGCACCCTCACGATCGCCGAGGATCGTCTGCAGTCCTCGGTCGAGGCCACCGTCGACGTGACGTCGGTGAACACCGGTGACGCGGGCCGCGACGGTCACCTCACGTCGGGCGACTTCTTCGAGGCAGAGACCTACCCGACCTGGAAGCTCGCCAGCACCTCGATCCGGTCGAAGGGCAGCGCGTACGTGCTCGTCGCCGACCTGACCATCAAGTCGGTCACCAAGTCGGTCGAGTTCTCGCTCGAGTTCGACGGCGTGGCCACCGACCCGTGGGGCAACACCAAGGCCGGCTTCAGCGCCGAGACCGAGATCAGCCGCAAGGAGTTCGGTCTCGAGTGGAACGTCGCCCTCGAAGCCGGTGGCGTCCTCGTCGGCGACACGGTGAAGATCCAGCTCGACATCCAGGCGCTCAAAGCCGCCTGACAGCTCGACTCGGGCGATGCGCCCGCATGCTCCCCCCGAGAGGCCGTGTTCTCCGCGTCGTGCCCGTCACGCCGTGGCGAGCACGGCCTCTGCGCATCGGCGTCCCGAGTGCAGAGCACCCTGGATCGAACCCGTATCGCGGTGGTCCCCACACACGAACAGGCCGTCGCCCAGCGCCACCTTGCGTTTCGGGTGGAACGGTGGCGACTGATCGGGCTGCCCGTGGGCGATGCGATACGTCTGCAGGTGTCTCCAGTGGTCGACCTGTGCACCCCACCAGCGGCGGAGCTGCGAGCGGATCGCTGCCTCGAGATCGACCGACTCGGATGGATTCGGCACGGCGGCAGCGATGAGGTGGCGTCCGGTGGGCGCGTACGTGGGAGCCACGTTGCTCATGACCGTCACGTTCATGGCAGGACCCGAGCCGTCTCCGTCGAGCATCACGTAGCGGGCCGAGGTCGGGGCCATCGGGGCGTCGAAGTAGACGCACGCCACCGACTTCGACCCGACGGGTGGCAAGCCGAGCAGTGCCGCCGCAGCGGGACCCTCCGTCGCGACCACCACCGAGCGTGCTTCGAGCAGCGTGCCATTGGCCCGGCGCACACTGCGGCCGTCGACTGCTGTCACCGCCACGCCGAGTTCGACCGTGCCGGGCGCCAAGCGTGATGCGAGCTGGGCAGGGATCGCCCCCATGCCGGCGCCAGGCACCGCCGAGTCGCCCTCGGACAGCATTCGAAAGATGACGTCGAACATTCGTGACGAACTCGACAGCGCAGGGTCGAGCTGGATGCCACCGAACAGGGGCCGGAAGAACCGGTCGATCATCCGGGTCGAGAAACCCTGTTCCTGGAGGGCCTGGAGGGTTGATCGATCGGTGCCGCGAAGCAGTTCGACGGCGTCACCGCGGCGTACCCGTCGTCGGAGCGCAGCGATGCGTACCTTGTCGGGCAGGGTGCCGATCGGCGCCAGCGCGGTTGCAGCCACCGTGGCGGGACGTCGGAACGGGTCGCCGACCGTGTGGAACCGGCCGCCCACCCGAACGAGCGCCCCAGGCTCGAAACGTCGAAGGTCGAGCGCCCCGTAGTCGAGCATGCGCTGGGCCTCGGGGTATGCCGTCAGCAGGACCTGGAACCCTCGGTCGAGGAGGAAGCCGTCGACGGTATCGGTCCGCACGCGGCCACCGACCCCGTCGGACGCCTCGAGGACGCGAACCGATCGGCCGGCACGCTGCAGGACGGACGCCGCAGCCAGCCCCGCCAGTCCGGCCCCGACGATGACGACGTCGGGTCGATCGCCGGTGTGAGTGCTCATCGACCGAGCAGGGCTCGCAGGGCCGACTCGAGTGTCGGATGGAGGAACGAATAACCGCTCTGGCCGAGCTTGCCCGGCACGACCCGCTGCCCGGTGAACAGCAGTGCGTCGGCCAGTTCTCGGCCCAGCAGCAACGCAGGGCCGAACGAGGGGATCGGCACGAGGGTCGGTCGGCCGAGCACCTTGCCGAGCACCTTCGTGAACTCGGCGTTGGTGACCGGCTGTGGTGCGGTGAGGTTGACCGGCCCCGACACGGCCGCGGTGAGCAGATGGGTGATCGCTCCGACCTCGTCCGGGAGCGAGATCCAGCTCTGCCACTGCTTGCCGCTCGAGAACTTGCCGCCCAGCCCGAACCTGAACAGTGGCAGCTGCTTCTTCAACGCACCGCCGGCCGGTGAGAGCACGATGCCGGTTCGCAGATGGGCGGTCCTCACGCCGGCGTCCTCGGCTGGCCGCGTCGCCGCCTCCCACTCGGCGCAGATCTGAGCGAGGAACCCGGTGCCGGGCGTCGCGTCCTCGTCGAGTGACTCGTCACCGCGAGCGCCGTACCAGCCGATCGCCGAGCCGGACAGGAACACGGAGGGCTTGGCATCGACCTCGGCGATGGTCCGTGCCAGCAGCCCGGTCGTGTTGGTGCGGCTGACCAGCAACTCCCGCTTGTAGTCGTCGGTCCACCGATGGTCACCGATGCCGGCGCCCGACAGGTTGATGACTGCATCGGCACCGTCGATGATCGAGGGCTCGAGTCGGCCGCTCGCCGGATCCCACGAGGCCGTGTCTGCTGCTGCGGCGCTCCGCCGGACCAACCGGACGACGGTGTGCCCCTGGCCGCGGAGGTGTTCGACGAGCGCCGAACCGATGAGTCCAGAGGAGCCAGAGACGATGATGCGCACGGAGACGACGCTACGCCCGTGCGACCCTGCCTGCGTGATCCTGCCGGTCGAGGGACCGACTCACGACGTCAGGTCGGAGAGGAGATCGTCGAGTTCGTCCTCGTTCACGGCTCCGACGAAGGTCTCGGCCGTGCCGTCTGCGTCGACGACGACGAGGGCTGGCTGCGCCGGGACGTCGAAGTGCGAGAAGACGTATCCGGGATCGTCGTTCAACTGCGGGAACGTGAGTCCGTGCTTGTCGATGAACCCCTGGAACGTCTCGTCGGTGCCCACCCAGGCGACGCCGACGAACGACACCCGGTCACCCCACTTCTGGAATGCCGCCTCGACCGAGGGGGCTTCTGCGTTGCACGTGCTTCAAGTGGGCGCCCAGAACCAGAACGCAGCGGGAGTGCCGGCGAGCGAGGCCCCCTCGAACGTGCCGCCCCCGACGAGCGGACTGCTGAACTGCAGCGCTGCAGGAACGTCGGCCGGTGCTCGGGTGTCCGTCGACGACTCGACGGGTGCCGCGGTGTCGTCACCGCCAGCGGAGGCGTCGGCATCGCTCGTTCCCGTGGAGTCTGCCCCACTCGCGGCGGGTGAGGTCGTGTCGGCCGTCGTCGACGCCTCGGGGCCGCATGCGTCAACGAGCAGTGCACTTGCGGCGAGCACGCCGACGAGGGTGCGCCGCATCCGCCGCCCCGTGTCGATTCGGGCTGTCGGAGACGCAGCACCTGGTACGTCCTGCAGGCCACCTGTCACGTTCGGAAGGCTAGCGGGTGTCGGTCCGGCCTCGCCCATAGGCTCTGGACACATGCGTACCCGGACGCTCCTGCTCCTCGCCATTGCGTGTGGTCTCGCGGTGCTCGTCGCCGGGCTGTTCGCACTCATGCGAATCGACCGCCAAGAGTCGTCCACGCAGCGTGTGGTGATCGGTGAGGTCGGCCGGGCCGGCGATCTCGAGGTGATCGTGTCGGCGGCGATCGAGACCGATGGTCTGATGCGTGTGACGGTCGTGCTGGGCGGTGTCGACGACCCGGCCGTGCTCGACAACGTGCGGCTCGTCGTTCCCGGCCAGTTGCTCGCCCCGCTCGATCCGGCCCAGGCCGGTGACGGGGCCTGTGCGGGAGTGACCGTGCCCCCACGGTCGTGTGAGCTCGTGTTCGGTGTCGCCACCGTCGAAGGATCGGCGCGAAGCCTCCTGGTCCGACGTGGCGAAGACCAGTTGCGATGGGACCTGGCCGTCGGCTGACCGTCGCCCACCCGGTCATCGCTCGACCGAGCCGCCGCCGACCGAGAACAGGGTGGTGCCCGCAGCACCCGCTCCACCGCTCGTCTACCGGCGGGTAAGGAGCCGAGCCTCGTCCGAGGCCGCTACCGTTGGCGAGAGACACCTGGCCAGCGCTTCGCCGCAGGGCCGCCCGACCACCGGATGGCGCACCGTCGCCCCATCTCCAGGGAGCACCGCACATGACCACCACCGATGCCAACGAGACCGAGTACGACCTGGTCGTCATCGGCGGTGGTCCCGGTGGATACGGAGCGGCCCTGTACGCCACGTCCGCAGGGCTTCGGGTGGCTGTCGTCGAAAAGGGTGAGATCGGCGGAACCTGCCTCAACCGGGGCTGCATTCCCGCCAAGGCGTACCTCGAGACGGCTGCGGTTCAGCGCCATGTCGCACATGCCGGCGAGTTCGGCATCGAATCGAGTCCGCCGGTCGTCAACTTCGCGGTCTCGCAGGCGCGCAAGCAGAAGATCGTCGACGGCATCGTGAAGAGCCTCGGCAACTTCATGCGCTCGAAGAAGATCACGATGCTCGAGGGAACGGGATCGCTCGGGCCCGGGCGCACGGTCGATGTGCGCCTCAACGACGGTTCCACGACACGGATCTCGGGTCGCAACGTGCTGCTCGCAGCGGGTTCGGTGCCGCGGACGATCCCGGGCTTCGACGTCGGCGGACCGATCATGACGAGCGACGAGGTACTCATGCTCGACCGGGTGCCCGATCGAATGGTGGTGATCGGCGGAGGCGCGATCGGTTGCGAGTTCGCCAGCACGTTCGCCGATCTGGGGTCGAAGGTGACGATCCTCGAAGGTCTCCCGAAGATCCTTCCCGGGCTCGATGCCGATCTCGCCAACGTGGTGGTGCGCAGCTTCAAGAAGAAGGGCATCGACATCCGGACCGGTGTCTCGGTCACCGGGCACACCCCCAACGCAGCCGGCGGGACCGTCGTCCACTTCGGTGACGGCGAGTCCATCGAGGTCGACGCAGTCGTGGTGAGCGTGGGACGTCGTCCCTTCGCCGACCTGCTCGGGCTCGAAGGCACCGCCGTGCGAGTGACCGATCGCGGGTTCGTCGAGGTCGACGACTACTGCCGGACCGCCGAGCCGGGGGTCTATGCCATCGGTGACCTGATCAACACGCCGCAGCTGGCGCACGTCGGATACGCCGAGGCGATCCTGGTGACCAAGCACCTGCTCGGCGAGCACCCGGTTCCCATCGACTACAGCCGCGTGCCGTGGGCCATCTACTGCCACCCCGAAGTGGCGTGGGCAGGTCCTGGCGAAGAGGCAGCCGTGGCCGCCGGCCACGAGGTCGTCGTCGCCAAGCACCAGTTCCGGGCCAACAGCAGGGCGCAGATCCTCGGCGAGGTCGACGGTCTCGTCAAGGTGATCGCCAAGAAGAACCCCGATGGAACCGCCGGGCAGATCCTCGGTGTGCACATGGTGGGCCCCTGGGTGACCGAGCAGTTGAGCGGCGGGTATCTCGCCGTCAACTGGGAGGCCACCGTTGCCGAGGTCGCCGAGTTCATCCAGCCCCATCCGAGCCTGACCGAGTTGTTCGGCGAGACCGTGCTGTCGCTCACCGGGCGCAGCCTGAACGCCTGAGTCGGCGACTCGGCCGCCGATCACATTTTCCGTACGAACGACACACGACCACACAAAGGACCGAATCATGGCCGACGTGACCCTGCCGCAGTTGGGCGAAACAGTGACCGAAGGAACCATCACCCGGTGGTTCAAGCAGATCGGCGAGTCGGTGGCCGCCGACGAGCCGCTGTTCGAGGTGAGCACCGACAAGGTCGACACCGAGGTGCCGTCGCCGATCTCCGGCACGCTCCTCCAGATCCTCGTCGCAGAAGGTGACACCGTGCCGGTGGGTACGGTCATCGCGGTGGTGGGCGCTGCCGACGCCGCCCCCGCCGCACCCGCCCGCGCGGCCGAGCCGCCCGCTGAGCCTGCTCCTGCTCCTGCTCCTGCTCCTGCCCCGGCTGGCCCGGCACCCGAGACCCCTGCCCCTGCCCCTGCGCCAGTTGCCCCCGCCCCTGCTCCGGTGGCACCGGTGCCGGCATCGAGCGCTCCGGCCGGTGCTGTCGAGGCTGCGTCGTTGACAGGTGACAACCGTCTGCTCTCGCCGGTCGTGCGTCGACTGGTCGCCGACCACGGTCTGAACCCGGACGACATCACCGGCACCGGCCCCGGTGGGCGCATCACCCGTGACGACGTCCTCGACCACATCGACCGCGTGGGCTCGTCGCCCATGCCCGCCCCGTCGGGTCCGGTTGCAGCTGCCCCCGCTCCGGCTCAGGCGGCGGCCCCGGCGCCGACGCCCGCTCCGGCCCAGCGCCCGCTCTCCGCGGCGCCGGCGGCGACGGCCGGAGCGCGTGACCGTGTCGTCCCGCTCAGCAAGATCCGCAAGCTGACGGGCAGTCACATGGTGATGAGCAAGGCGGTCAGTCCGCACGCGTTCAGCGTGGTCGAGGTCGACTACGCCAACGTCGATGCTGCGAGGTCTGCCGTCAAGGCCTCGTGGAAGGCGTCCGAGGGCTTCAGCCTCACCTATCTCCCGTTCATCACCCGGGCGATCGTCGACGCCTTGGCGGAGTTCCCGCACCTCAACGCCAGCCTGACCGACGACGAGCTGATCGTCCACGAGTTCATCGACGTCGGTGTCGCCGTCGACCTCGACTTCGAAGGACTCCTCGTGCCCGTTGTCCGGTCGGCAGAGACGAAGCGCCTGCGAGCGATCGCCCGCGAGATCTACGACCTCGCCGATCGCGCCCGCTCGCGCAAGCTGCGGCCCGACGAGATCTCGGGTGGCACGTTCACGATTTCCAACAACGGTTCGGCCGGCAGCGTGCTGACGTCCGCGATCATCAACCAACCGCAGGTCGCCATCATGTCGACCGACGCGATCGTGCGGAAGCCGGTGGTCGCCACCCTCCCGACCGGGGACGAGGCCATCGTCATCCACCCGGTCGGCAACCTCGCCATGAGTTGGGACCACCGAGCGTTCGACGGCGCGTATGCGGCCGGTTTCCTCGTGAAGGTCAAGCAGATCCTCGAAACCCGCGACTGGACGAGTGAACTCTGATCGGATGCCGCTGGAGCCGACGGGACTGAGGGTCCGTTGGCTCGGTACGGTGCCCTACCGCGAGGCGTTGTCCGTCCAGGAGGGCCTGTTCGACCATGGGCGCGAGCAGCACTTGGTGCTGCTCGAACACCCGCACGTGTTCACCTACGGTCCGCACGCCGATCTCGCGGCCAACCTGCGAGTCGACCCCGATGCCGTCGGGGCCGAACTCGTGCACGTCAAGCGCGGCGGTGACATCACCTACCACGGGCCGGGGCAGTTGGTCGGCTATCCGATCCTCTCGGTGGCCAACGCCTTCGGTGCCGCTGCTCACGTGGACGACATCCAGCGTCTGGTCTCGGCGACCCTGCGCGATCTGGGGCTGCGCGACGTCGGCTGCCTTCCGGGCTATCCCGGCGTGTGGATCGAGCCGGCGGGGCCGAACCCTCGCAAGATCTGTGCCATCGGGGTCCGCCTGGCCCGGGGGCGGACCATGCACGGATTCGCGTTGAACGTGCAGACCGACCTGACCTACATGCGCGAGCACATCGTGCCGTGCGGTATCGCCGGACGTCCGGTGACCTCGTTGGCCGAGGAGGGAGTCGACGTCACGGTTCGTGAGGTCGTCGATGTGTTGGTGCGGCATGCGACAGAACTGTGGGGTGGCGGACGAGCCGAGCGACAGGACGTTGCCTGGCGTCACCGACCGGATGACCTGTCGGCGTTCTCCCGAGGCGAAGGGCCGGGCCGTGCGGTCCGGGCCGGTACCGATCACGGGATCGAGATCGCTCCTCGCTCTGGTGTGGCCCCGCGACTGGGTGGCCGCCTCGAGCAGGCCGGGGTCGTGGACGGGCTGGCGATCAGCGCCCGCAAACCCGAGTGGCTGCGGCCACACGTCGCTCACGGGCCCGAGGTGCTCTCGCTCAAGAAGACCGTGCGCGACCTTCGTCTCGTGACCGTGTGCGAAGAGGCAGGATGCCCGAACCTCAGCGAATGCTGGGCCGACGGAACGGCCACGTTCATGGTGCTCGGCGAGCGGTGCACCCGGGCCTGCGGGTTCTGTCTGGTGGACACTCGCAAGCCTGAGGCACCCGAGTCGGACGAGCCCGAGCGGATCGCAACGGCCGTGAGCAGGATGGGGTTGGCGCACGCGGTGTTGACGATGGTCGCCCGCGACGACCTCGACGACGGAGGGATGGCCCATGTCTCCGCATGCGTCGAGGCGATCAGGTCACGTTGTCCCGGCACCCGGATCGAGACGCTGATCTCCGACGTCAAGGGTGATGCTGCGTCGCTCGACGTCCTGCTGGCAGTCCGGCCCGACATCGTCAACCACAACATCGAGACCGTCGCACGTCTGCAACGAGCGGTCCGGCCGTCCGCCGGGTATGCGCGGAGCTTGGCATTGCTGGCGAGGGCCAAGAAGGCGGGCCTCACGACCAAGTCCGGCCTCATCGTCGGGATGGGAGAGAGCGACGCCGAGGTGCTCGGCTGCCTGGCCGACCTGGCAGGGGTCGGCGTCGACATCGTCACCATCGGCCAGTACCTGCGCCCGACCTCGCATCATCTGCCCGTGGCGCGATGGGTCGCACCCGACGAGTTCGTGCGTTGGAAACAGCACGGTGAGCGACTCGGGATCGGCCATGTCGAGGCGAGTCCGCTCACCCGGTCGAGCTATCACGCTCGCGAGGCCGCCGAACAGGTGTCGCCCCAGGCGGGTCCCGTCCACGTGTTCGAGACGGACCGCTCGCCCTCGTTCGGCTGAGGCGTCGGCTGTCACAGCGCAGTTCGGGATGAGGCGCGCCCGGGCGGCACTGCGACAGAATGAGCGACATGAGCGCTCCAACGTCCTCGTCGATCACGTCCACGGCGATCTTCGCCGATCGGGTCGAGCGGGCCCGCGGCGCCATGCGCGCCAGCGGTGTCGATGTACTCCTCGTATCCGTCGGCAGCGACCTGCCGTACCTGGTCGGCTACGACGCCATGCCGCTCGAGCGACTGACCATGTTGGTCGTGCCTCGAGACGGTGATGCCACGTTGGTGATCCCTCGGCTCGAGGCGCCCCGGGTGGTCGAGCATCCGGGAGTGTTCACGATGCTGCCCTGGAACGAGACCGATGACCCGGTGGCACTGCTGGCCGGGCTGGTGGCGGCACCGAGGGTGGCGGCCGTCGGTGACACGATGTGGGCACGGTTCCTCGTCGAACTGCTCGGGCACTGGCCGTCCGGATCGACTCGCTACGTGCGCTCGACCGAGGTGATGAACCAGTTGCGAACGCGCAAGGATGCAGCAGAGATCGCCGCGCTGCAGGCCGCCGGAGCGGCCGCCGACCGCGTTGCCGCACAGTTGCACGCCGGCGAGATTCCGCTCGTCGGGCGTAGCGAAGCGCAGGTCTCGGCAGACATCTCGAGGCGACTCCTGGCGGAGGGCCACGACGTGGTCAACTTCGCCATCGTCGCGGCCGGCGAGAACGCGGCATCACCCCACCATCATCCGGGGGACCGGGTGATCCGTCCGGACGAGATCGTCCTCACCGACTTCGGTGGGACCATGCAGGGGTATTGCAGCGACATCACCCGTTGCGTGTTCACCGGCACCCCGGACGCCGATGTGACCGCGGCCTATGCGGTCCTGGTCGAGGCCCAGGCCGCCGGGGTGCGCGCCGGCGTGGTCGGTGCTGCCTGTCAAGACGTCGACCGTGCCGCACGGCAGGTCATCGTCGACGGCGGATTCGGCGAGTACTTCATCCATCGGACCGGTCACGGCATCGGTATGGAGGCCCACGAGGATCCGTACATGGTCGAGGGGAACAGCCAGCCGATCGAGTCCGGCCATGCCTTCAGCGTCGAGCCGGGCATCTACATCGCCGGCCGGTGGGGGATGCGTCTCGAGGACATCGTGGTGGCGACCGACGCGGGGCCGCTCTCGATGAACCACGCCGATCACGCGCTGGTGAGCGTCGAGGCGTAGCGCGAGGGGCCGCCCGGGTGCCCTCCGGCGGACGGTGTGCGGTGTCCGGCACACCGTGGCCGGATCAGCCGACGACGAGCGGCGCCTTCATGTTGCCGTGACCCGGGATCGTGCAGATCAGCGTGTAGGTGCCCGCTTCGAGCGTCATGCTGGCGACGTCGATGTCGCCCTTCGATGGGATCTCGAGCACCACGGGGTTCTCGGTGCCGTCCTCGGCGATGACGTGGAGGTTGTGCGGCTGGCTCGACGCGTTGACGAGCGCCACCTCGATGGTGCCGGCGGGGGACGTGTACTCGGACTTGTCCCACTTGATGCCCTCGAGAGCCGTGACGACGAGGTCGGCATCGGCGGGGACGGTGTCCTCGCTCGACGTGGTGTCGCCACCGCAGGCGGCGAGGCCGAGCGTGCCGGCGAGCACGAGGGACGCGAGTGCGCGGGTGGGGGAGATCATGCATCGCATTCTAGAAGTGCACGCTTCCGAAATCATCCCAGGTGCTGGCGTTCAATGCCGGATACGATCGCACGTGATGACTGCGATCGACCATGCGGGCCCGGACTTCGGCGCGAATTCCTGGCTCGTCGACGAGATGTACGCCCAGTTCCTTGCCGACCCACAGTCCGTCAGCGAGTCCTGGCAAGAGTTCTTCTCCGACTATCGCCGCGCCGGCGAATCGGTGCCGCAGCCGAGTCCGGCTGCGCCGGTGGCGTCGGCAACACCCGCACCACCAGCCGCGGTTGCCCCGGCCCCTCCCACGGCTGCCGCCGGCGCTGCGTCGCCGACGGCTCCGGCCGCCGACGTCGCCGATCGCGGCGAACCCATCCGCGGTGCCGGGGTGGCGATCGCTGCCAACATGGAGCGCAGTCTCACCGTGCCGACGGCGACGAGTTTCCGCAACGTCCCGGCAAAGCTGCTCGAGGTCAACCGATCGGTCATCAACGGGTACCGCGGCCGCTCGGGCCAGGGCAAGGTGAGCTTCACCCACCTCATCGGCTACGCCATCGTGCGCGCCATCGCCGATGCCGTGCCTGCCATGAACAACACCTACGTCGAGGGCAGCGACGGCAAGCCACGCATCATCCGCAACGATCACGTCAGCATGGGCTTGGCCGTCGACGTCGGTCGACCCGACGGGTCTCGCACGCTCGTCGTGCCGGTGCTCCGCGACGCCGACACGCTCGACTTCGCCGGCTTCCTCACGGCCTACGAGGACATCGTCCGCAAGGTCAAGGCCAACAAGCTGACGATCGCCGATTTCCAGGGCGCGACGATCTCGCTCACCAACCCCGGAACCATCGGCACCGTCCAGAGCGTTCCCCGGCTCATGCCCGGCCAAGGCGTCATCGTCGGAGTCGGCTCGATCGACTATCCGGCCGAGTTCCAAGGTGCCGACGAGCGCGCCCTCGGCTCGCTCGGCATCAGCAAGGTCGTCACCGTCACCAGTACCTACGACCATCGGATCATCCAGGGTGCCGAGAGCGGGCTGTTCCTCAAGCGTGTCCACGAACTGCTGCTCGGCGATCACGGGTTCTACGAGGACGTGTTCCGGAGCCTCGCCGTGCCCTACGAGGCGGTCAAGTGGCGGCCCGACGTCAGCCCGATCAACCGCGAAGACGCCATGCTCCACAAGCAGATGCAGGTGGCCACCCTCATTCGCGTCCATCGCGTGCGTGGCCACCTGATCGCCGATCTCGATCCGCTGCGCTGGCGGTCGCCAGAACTGCCCCCCGAGCTCGATCCGGCGACCTACGGACTGACGATCTGGGATCTCGACCGAGAGTTCCTCACGGGTGGGGTCGGCGGCGTCGACCGGATGACGCTCGGCGACCTGTTGGGCGTCTTGCGTGATTCGTACTGCCGCACCATCGGCATCGAGTACATGCACATCCAGAACACCGAGGAACAGCGCTGGATCCAGTCGCACGTCGAGGGCGTGCACTACGAGTTCAGCAAGGACGAGAAGCATCGGATCCTCGAGCGACTCAACTCTGCCGAGGCCTTCGAGAAGTTCCTCGCCACCAAGTACGTCGGGACCAAGCGCTTCGGCCTCGAGGGTTCCGAGAGCGCCATCCCGGTCCTCGACGAAATCCTCTCGCAGTCAGCCGACAACGGCCTGCACGGGGCGGTGCTCGGTATGGCGCACCGGGGTCGGCTCAACGTGCTCGGCAACATCATGGGCAAGAGCTACGACCAGATCTTCAAAGAGTTCGAAGGTCACGTCGACCCGTCGTCGGTGCAGGGTTCCGGCGACGTCAAGTACCACCTCGGCGCCATGGGCAAGTACTCGTCACCGTCGGGCAACACCCTGGCGATCGAGCTCGCCGCCAACCCGAGTCACCTCGAGACCGTCGACCCCATCGTGATGGGCATCGTGCGCGCCCAGCAGGACCGGATCGACCCGCCCAACTCATTCCCCGTGCTCTCGCTGCTCATCCATGGTGATGCAGCATTCGCCGGCCAGGGAATCGTGGCGGAGTGCCTCGCCATGAGCGACATCAGCGGCTACCGCGTGGGTGGGACGATCCACCTGATCATCAACAACCAGATCGGATTCACGACGTCGCCCCAGTACGCGCGGTCCTCGCTGTATTCGAGTGACGTGGCCAAGACGATCCAGGCACCCATCTTCCACGTGAACGGCGACGACCCCGAGGCGTGTGCCCGGGTGGCTCGACTGGCGTTCGAATACCGCCAGCGGTTCCACAAGGACGTCGTGATCGACATGATCTGCTACCGCCGCCACGGCCACAACGAAGGCGACGACCCGAGCTACACCCAGCCGCTCATGTACAAAGCGATCGCCGAGCGCCGCAGCGTCCGCAAGATCTACGTCGAGTCGCTCGTCAAGCGCGGTGACATCACCATCGAAGAGGCCGAGCGAGCACTCGACGATTTCCAGTCGAAGCTGCAGGTGGCGCTCGACCAGACTCGTGCAGCGGCGCCGCAGCCGGTGAAGGTGGCGAAGCCGCCGAAGCCGAAGGGAGTGCTCCCGCACGTCGAGACGGGCGTCGCCCGTGACGTGCTCGACACCGTCTTTCACAGCTTGACCGCCTATCCCGACGGCTTCACCGTGCACCCCAAGCTCGGTCGTCAGTTCGCAGCGCGGGACAAGCAGTATCACGAGACCGGTGTGATCGATTGGGCGACCGCCGAGGCGCTCGCCATCGGTTCGCTCGTGCTCGAGGGCACGCCGGTACGCCTGGCGGGCGAGGACAGCCGCCGCGGCACCTTCAGCCATCGTCACGCAGCACTCGTCGACTACGAGAACGAACAGGTCTTCATCCCGCTGGCGCAGTTGCCGGGTGCGCAGGCCGAGTTCTGGGTGTACGACTCGCTGCTCAGCGAGTACGCCGCGCTCGGCTACGAGTACGGCTATGCGCACGCCAACCGCGACGCCCTCGTGATGTGGGAGGCGCAGTTCGGTGACTTCATCAACGGCGCGCAGATCATCATCGATCAGTACCTCGTCGCCGCCGAGGACAAGTGGGGCCAGGAGAACCATCTGGTACTGCTCTTGCCGCACGGGTACGAGGGGCAGGGTCCAGAGCACAGTTCGGCCAGGATCGAGCGCTTCCTCACCCTGTGCGCCGAGGACAACATCCAGGTGGTCAACGCCACCACCGCTGCCCAGTACTTCCACCTGCTCCGCCGCCAGGTCAGGCGCGACGTGCGCAAGCCGCTCGTGGTGTTCGCACCGAAGTCGCCGCTGCGGATGAAGGAAGTTGCGAGCAACGTCGACGACCTCACCCGCGGCTCGTTCGAGGAGGTCCTCGACGATCCGTTCTGCGCCGATCCGTCGGCCGTGCAGAGGGTCGTGTTCTGCTCTGGCAAGGTCTGCTGGGATGCCTTCGCAGAGCGCGACAAGCGTCAGGCCCCCGTGGCCATCATCCGCGTCGAGCAGCTCTACCCCTTCCCCGCCGAGCAGATGCTGGCACTCCTCGAGCGCTATCCCAACGCTCGAGAGCTGGTCTGGTTGCAGGAAGAGCCCGAGAACATGGGCCCGTGGCACTTCGTCGAGCACCGTGTCTGGAGGGTGAAAGAGCGCGGGTACGACCTGCGTCACGTCGCCCGGGTCGAAAGTGGCAGCCCCGCCACGGGGTCGAAGGCCATCCACGACCAGGAACTGGCCGATCTGATGGACGAGACCTTCGCCGGGTTCTGACCCGGCACTGTTGCCCTCAGAGCCTCAGCTGCCCTCAGAGCATCAGCGACAGGCACGCTCCGAGTTCGGCGCGGGCCTGCTCGCTCGAGCGGACCTTGATGGTGTGCATGCCCAGTGCAGCCGCCGGCTTGAGGTTGATGCCCAAGTCGTCGAGGAAGACGCAGTTGGAGGGCTTCACGTCCAACTGCTCGCAGGCGATCTCGTAGAACCGCACCTCGGGCTTGCGGACACCGACCTTGCTGCTCTCGATCACCGCGTCGAAGCGGGCCATGATCGCCTCGATCGTCTCGGCCCGTTCGGCCGAAGCATGGGCCCCACTGACGTTGTTGGTGAGACAGGCAGTTCGGTATCCGGCATTGCGGACGATGTCGAGGGCGGCGACCATCTCGGGTCGGACGTCGCCCGAGAGCAGCGCCAGCACGTCGCTGCCTGGTATGCGGTGCCCGAGGCGTTCCGACTCGGCGGCGAAGATCTCGTCGAATTCGGTGACGCTCACGTCGTTGCGCTCGAGTCGGGCCCACGCATTGTCGTCGGGGTCGGTGGCGTTGACCGTCCGGATGAAGTCGGCGGGAAGCCCACGCTCATGCTCGTACCGAGTGAACGCCTCGAACGGACTCGAGAGGATCACTCCACCGAAGTCCCAGAGCACGGCATCGAAGGTTCGCGGGGTCGTCATGGCGCCGCATCGTAGCGAGACATGCCGGAGCGGCTCCGGCCGTGGTTGACTAGGACCGTTATGTCGAAACACGTCGTCGTAGACGGATCCAACATCGCGACCGAGGGTCGAACGATGCCGAGCCTCGCACAGTTGCACGAGGCCGTCATGGCGTTCATGACCGAGTATCCCGATGCACTCATCACGGTCGTGGTCGACGCGACCTTCGGGCACCGGATCGACCCCCGCGAGTCGAAGGAGTTCGACGAGGCGGTCGCCAACAACGAGGTGGTGGCGCCTCCGGCCGGTGCCGTCGGTCGCGGCGACGCATTCGTGCTCTCGATCGCCAACAAGGTGGGTGCCACCGTGCTGAGCAACGATTCGTTCCAGGAGTTCCACCCCCAGTACGAGTGGCTCTTCGACGAGGGCCGCCTCATCGGTGGCAAGCCCGTACCCCACATCGGATGGGTGTTCGTTCCACGAGTGCCAGTTCGCGGTCAGGTCAGCCGGATCGCCATGAAAGATGCCAAGCGCCGTCGCGGTGCTCCGGGCGGAGGAACCGATCGACGCGACAGTGTTCGGACGGGGAGCCCCGACGCGAACCGGCCGATGCCGGTACCGAAGGCGCCGCCGCCCGGGGCGAGAGCACCCGGTCACGGCCGGGCCGCGGCACAGGCCGAGGTTGCCGCAGCAGTCGCCGCGGCAACCACACCCGAGGTCGTCGCACCGCCCCCTGGGCGGCCGTCGAGTGAACAGAAGGTCGCGACGCACCATGTGAACGACGTGCTGCCGTTCTTGCACTTCGTCGAACACCATCCCGTCGGCAGCAGCGTCAACGCTGTGGTCGAGAGCTACTCGTCGCACGGGGCCTACGTCCGAGTGGGCGATGTGAAGGCCTACGTACCGCTTCGGCTGATGGCCGATCCGGCACCTCGGAGCGCACGCGAGTTCATGAAGATCGGTGACGCCGTCACGCTCGTGGTGGACAGCTTCGCCCCTGGGCGGCGCAGCATCGATCTCGCCACTCCTGCCATGGCGTCGGCGGCTCATTCCGCCAAGGCGGCGAGCGCGCCGGACGACAAGCCAACGACCAGACGGTCGACGCGTCGGGGCAGCGCCGCCGTCGCCGCCGGCGAGCCGAGCGACGCAGCGACGGACATCGCCCAGCCGAGCGCAGACGTCGTTGCGGCACCGACGAAGGCGCGACGACGCGCTGCCGGTTCGGTCGCCAGCGAGGACACGGCCACGGTGACCGAGTCAGTGCCGGCGGCCAGGCCGACGCGGTCCCGCAAGGCGAGTGGCGGCGAAGCCAGTGCTGCCGTCGCTGCCGATGTTGCTCCGTCGGCAGGTGACGCATCGTCGCGGCGGCGGGCCGCGGCTCCGAGGAAGGCCGCCCCGGTCGCCGAGACGCCGGCGGGCGAGACTCCGGCGCAGGGGGTTGCTCCCGCTGGCAAGAAGCCCACTGCTGCGAAGAAGGCTCCTGCTGCGAAGGAGACGCCGGCCGCCGAGAAGGTCGCTGCTGCGAAGAAGGCTCCGGTCGCGAAGAAGGCTCCGGCCGCGAAAGAGGTTCCGGCGGTCGAGAAGGCTCCGGTTGCGAAGAAGCCCTCCGCTGCGAAGAAGGCTCCTGCTGCGAAGAAGGTTCCGGCCGTCGAGAAGGTCGCCCCGTCGAAGAAGGCTCCGGCGGCCGAGAAGGCTCCGGTTGCGAAGAAGCCCTCTGCTGCGAAGAAGGCTCCGGCTGCCGAGGGGGCCCCTGCTGCGAAGAAGGCTCCGGCGAAGAAGGCGACCTCCGTGGCCGAGCCGGAGCCGACTGCGCCTCGAGCCACTGCCGGGCGGCGCAGTCGTCGATCCGACTGACAGTCGCTACTGTCATCGTCCGTGCGAATCGCCACGTGGAACGTCAACTCGCTGAAGGCCCGTCTTGCGCGCGTCGAAGAATGGCTCGCCGACGTTCAGCCCGATGTCCTGTGCATGCAGGAGACGAAGTTGGCCGACGATGCCTTTCCGGCGCTGACGTTCGCTGCGCTCGGGTACGAGTCGGCGCACCATGGCCAGGGCCAGTGGAACGGTGTGGCCATCCTGTCGAAGGTCGGGCTGTCGCAGGTCGTCTCGAACTTCGCTCCATCGAGCGGTGATCCCGACCCCGATGCGCGGATCATCACCGCGGTGTGCGGCGGCGTCAGCGTGACGAGCGTGTACGTCCCCAACGGCAGGGCGCTCGACAACGACCACTATCAGTACAAGCTGCGCTGGATGGCTCAGTTGCGCCGCCACCTCGATGCGGTCGGCTCGCCGGAGCAGCCGATGGTGGTCACCGGCGATTTCAACATCGCTCCCGACGACCGTGATGTCTACGATCCGGCGAAGTTCGTGGGGGCCACCCATGTGAGCGATGCAGAGCGTGCACTGCTCGGCGACCTGCACGAGTGGGGACTGGTCGACGTCTTCCGGCAGCACTGGCAGGACTCGCGGCTGTACAGCTGGTGGGACTACCGGGCGGGCGATTTCCATCAGGGACGCGGGTTGCGCATCGACCTGGTCCTCGCCACCGAGTCCGTCGCCGAGCGCGCCGCGTGGTCCGTCGTCGACCGCAATGCCCGCAAGGGCACGTCGCCCTCCGATCACGCTCCGGTGGTCGTCGATCTGCTCGACTGAGCGAGATGCCGTCCCCTCTGTTCGAATTCGATTCCACCCTCGATCCGAGTGACGCCCGGATCGGGCTCGCAGCTGCGGCGCGGTCCGTCATCGCCGAGCTCGCCTCGTCGTCGGCGTCGGCCGAGTCCTTCCGCGAGGCTCGCCGACTGGTCGAGCAGGCAGCGGCAGTGCTCGAGCGTGACCCGCACGATCGCCCGTACTCGCACGCAGAGGCGTCGATCGCCCGCCAGAACGCCGGTGAGCCGTTCCTCGAGTACAGCCCGATCGTCGGGGTCATCAATCCGCTGGCCGCTCCCGTCGAGGTGCGCATCGAGGGTGACAGCGTGATCGGCGAGGTCACGTTCGGTCTTGCCTACGAAGGGCCGCCGGGGTGTGTGCACGGTGGGACGATCGCCGCGGCGTTCGACGAGGTCCTCGGTCTGTGCCTGATGCACGTGGGCATGCCGGGCATGACCGCTCGCCTCGAGGTGTCGTATCGCTCACCCACGCCGATCGGGCATCCGCTGCGATTCACCGCCAACCTCGACCGGATCGAGGGCCGCAAGATCTTCGCGACCGGGCAGCTCCACGCAGGTGATCGGCTGTGCGCCGAAGCGAGCGCGCTGTTCATCTCGATGGATCAGGATCTGTTCCAGTCGATGATTCGCGACCGTGCAGCCGGAGCCGACTGAACACTGCCGGTGCAAGTCGTTCTGCGGCTCGTCGACCCACCCCGAGGCGACTGCCGAGTGCTTCGATGTCGGCCGGAGGATCATCGATCAGCGAGCGAAGCACGCTGTCGGAGCAGACCGCACCGTCGGCGACACCGGCAGCTCGGGCCACCCCGGCCCTCCACGCTCGTAGGTCGTCGAGCACGCCGGGCGGTTCGGCGACCCGGTGCCGAGCGATGAGATCCGAAGGTGGAGACGCGATCGCATCGTGCTCGGTGGTGGCCGACACCAGGGCGAGCCATGGGCTCGGTCCGGTGGTGCGCCCCGCTCGGGTCGCTGCCGAGGTGATGACGAGTTCGTCGGCGGCACGGGTGAGGGCCACATAGAGCAGGCGGGCCTCTTCGGATCGCTGGTCGTCGCCGGTCGCCGATGCGTGAGGCACCAGGCCGGCCTCGACGCCGGCGACCACGACGCCGCTCCACTCGCGGCCCTTCGCGGCGTGGAAGGTCAGCAGCGCCACGGCACCATCACCGTCGGGTGGTTCGAGGTCGTCGAACGGCTGTCGAGCCTCGATCCACGCTCGAAAGCCACCCGGTTCATTGCTGGTCAGGAAGCGGTCGGCCTCTTCGGCCACCCGAGAGCGGACCGGATCGACGGCGTCATCGGTGGAGCGCTCGGCCCAGACGGTCTCGATCCACATGGCGATCTGCTCGCGGTTCGTGCAGCGGCTCACCTCGGCGAGGGCTTGTTCGAGCGGCGTGGCGCCGACGGCGCGGCTCACGGTGATGCCGATGTCGGTGAGCGCGTGGCCGAGGGTCGAGAGTTGTTCGTGGGTCCGGGCGAGCACGGCGACGTGCCGTGCGCCATGTCGTTCGACCAGGTCGCGAACGGTGTGCGCCACACGCCTTGCTTCGTCGCGTTCGTCCGTGCACGCGTACGACTGCACCCTTCGCCCGTCGGGGCGCAGCGACTCGGTGTCGTCCCCGATGGCGGCGCCGGACAACGCTGCCGCACCTGCGCGCACGATCTGCGGCGAGCACCGGTAGTTACCCGTCAGGGCCACGACGGTGATGCCGGGCACGCGCCGCTCGATGTCGGCGAGCAGTGACGGGTCGGCCCCGTTCCAGCCATAGATCGCCTGCCGCGGATCGCCGACGAGACAGAGGTCCGGCCGGCCCCCGCGGATGTGTTCGAGCACCGAGAACTGCAGCGGGTTGAGGTCTTGGACCTCGTCGACGAAGAGGTGACGGAATCGCCAGCGGACGATCTCGGTGAAGGTCGAGTCCCGTTCCATCTGGCGGACGAGTTCGGACAACAGATCGTCGAAGTCGACGACTCCTCGCCGCCGCTTCAGGGCCTCGTAGCGCTCGACGACGCGTGCGAACTCGTCGCCTCGCAGGGCACTACGACGGCGTGCCGTGCGGTTCGCGTCGACGAACGACCCCGGCTCGATCAACCGAGCGCGAGCCCAGTCGATGTCGGCCATCGCCCCCGGGGCGCTGGCCTGTACCCGAGTCTCGGTGAGGACCTCGCGAATCAGGCGCAACCGATCGGGAGCCACTGCCGGAGGACGTGAGTTCGTCGTGAGTGCCCGGTCGCGTAGAACCCGGAGGCAAACGGCGTGGAACGTGCCTGTCTCGATCTGCTCGCGAATGTCGAGTCGTCGAAGTCGACGCCGGAGTTCGCCTGCTGCGTCTCGGGTGAAGGTGATCGCCAGGATGTGCTGGGCATCGGCCGAGCCGTCGAGGATTCGACGAGCGATCCGTCGGGTGAGGACAGTCGTCTTTCCCGATCCCGCCGCCGCGATGATGGCGAGGGGCGCTGCGTCGGTGGTGACCGCCAGACGCTGCTCGGCATCGAGGCCTCGTTGCAGGTCGTCGACGTCCACCCGGGTCACGATAGGCCTGCCCGGCCGCCGACTACCATGCGGCCATGACCTTCGCGCAGAAGAACCTCAACCCGAACGAGACGGTTGCGCTCGATCTGCATCCGCACTGGTGGTTCTTCGCGAAACCGGCGATCGTGCTCGTGCTGGCGGTCGTCGTCGGTGTCGTGCTCGCCGCTGGCGACAGGAGCGGAGCGCTGTACACGCTGCTCAAGTTCGCGACCATCGCCGTGTTGGTGCTGAGTGCGTTGCGGCTGCTCCAGCGTTCGTTGCAGTGGTCGAGCACCCACTTCGTCGTCACCTCGTACCGGGTGATCTTCAGGTCGGGTGTGCTGGCGAAGAGCGGTATCGAGATCCCGCTCGAGCGCATCAACAACGTCAACTTCAACCAGAGCATCTTCGAGCGGGTCATCGGCGCCGGCGACTTGATGATCGAGTCCGGAGGTGAGGACGGCCAGAGCCACTTCGAGGATGTGCGCCATCCCGACGACGTGCAGAAGCTCATCCACGCGCAGATGGACGCCGCGATGCAGCGGCGTGTGCCTGGGGGTTTCGCTGCGCCGCGTACCAACGACGTGGCCGAACAGCTCGAACGGCTCGAAGGCCTGATGCAGCGCGGTGCCATCACCCCCGACGAGTTCGAGACGCAGAAACGCAAGCTGCTCGGCTGACGGGCGGATCGTGCGCGTCGTCAGTCTCGTTCCGTCGACGACCGAGACGCTCCTCGCCTGGGGTGTCGATGTCGTTGCATGCACCAGGTTCTGCGAGCAGCCGGAACTCCGCCAGGTCGGTGGAACGAAGGACCCCGACATCGCCGCGATCGTCTCGCTCGGTCCCGATCTCGTGGTGCTCGACCGAGAGGAGAACCGGCTCCCCGACGCCGAGGCGCTCGTGGCGGCCGGTTTGGCGATCCATGTCACCCACGTGACCTCGATCGAGCAGGTTCCTTCGGTGCTGGCCGATCTGTGCAGCGCCGTGCGGGCCGACCCGCCCGTCGAGACGTTGCGGCTCGCCCCGCGCGCGGCGACCTGGGCGACGGCGTTCGTGCCGATCTGGAAGCGGCCGTGGATGACGATCAACGCCGACACCTATGGGGCGTCGCTCCTGCATCATCTCGGTGTCGAAACCCTGTTCGCAGGCCACGCAGACCGCTATCCGACGCTCGAGGAGCACGAGATCAGCGACGCCGACCCCGGGTTGGTGCTCCTGCCGTCCGAGCCGTATCCGTTCGCAGAGCGTCATCTCGCAGCTGTCGCAAAGCTCGCTCCGCGAGCACGTGTCGCCATGATCGACGGACAGGACCTGTTCTGGTGGGGGCATCGCAGCGGCGCTGCGCTCGCCCGCCTGGGGGATGCCCTCAGTCGAGTTCGATGAGGTGAGCGCCGCGCACGGCACGAACCACCCACCCGTCGGGCCAGACGTCTGCGAGGGCCCCTGGCTCGGTGAGCGCCACCACGCAACCCCCGAACCCACCTCCGGTCATGCGCGCGCCATGCACACCGGGAACTCCGACGACGGCAGCGACCGCTGCATCCATCTGTGGCGTCGAGGTCTCGTAGAGGTCGCGCAGGCTGTCGTGGCTGTCGATCATCAGCCCTCCCACCGTTGCCAGGTCGCCCTGGGCGAGCGCCGCCGCAGCCTCGCGGACACGCCGGTTCTCGCCGACCACGTGTCGGGCGCGCGACCGTACGACCCGATCCGTGATGGCGCCGAGATCGGACTCGCTCGCCGCGCGGAGCGGTCCGACGGCTCGTTCTGCTGCGGTGCACTGAGCCACACGATCGGCGTACGGGCTGCCCTCGAGGGTGCGGTGGGCAATGAAGCGGACGACGATCTCGGCGTCGTCGGGCAGCGGCGTCGGCTGGGCAGTGAGATCGCCACAGTCCAACAGCAGCGCGTGTCCCTCGACGCCGGCGGCGATGCACCACTGGTCCATGATGCCGCTCGGCACTCCGGTGGCGCGGTGCTCGGCTCGCTGACACAGCTGCGCCAGTTCGAGGGTCGAGGTGCTGCCCGGGCCGAGGGCAATGGCTGTCGCGACCTCGAGCGCAGCACTGCTCGACAGTCCGGCACCGATCGGGATCGTGGTTCGGACATGGCCGCGCAGTCCGCGAGAGGGCGCCAGTTCGGCGATCACGCCTGCCACGTAGCGGGCCCACGCCGGTCTGACGTCGGCCGGTCGGGTGACGCTCAGCTCGACGGCGGCTCGCTCGGGTTCATCGGCCGAGCTCAGTTCGACCCGATCATCGAGCTCGGTCTCGATCACGACGTCGGTGTAGCGGTCGATGGCGAGCGGCAGAACGAGGCCGCCCGTGTAGTCGGTGTGATCTCCGATGAGGTTCACCCGACCCGGGGCGCGAGCGACTCGCATCATCAGGCGAGGCCGAGGGCGGCGCTCAAGCGCTCGAGCGCGTCGAGGTCGAACGGTGCGCGGAGCGCGATGTTGACCTGGTCGGCCCCGGCCTCGACGAAGCGGCCGACCTGCTCGAGGGCCTGGTCGTCGCTGCCCGTCAACACGCCTGGCCGTACCGCTTCGGCGATCTTGCCGAACTGTTGGCGCAGGCTCTCGTCGGTCCACGCGAGGCCCACGTTGACGGCCCGGCTGATCTCGGCCGGGTCCCGTCCGACGCTGTCGCAGTGGCGGTCGAGCACCGCCGACTTGGCAGCGAACGCTTCGGGAGAGACGAAGGGGACGTTCCAGCCGTCGGCGAACTGCGCAGCGATCTTGAGCGTCCGTTTCTCGCCACCCCCACCCACCCAGATCGGCAGTTTCGACTGCACCGGGCGAGGCTCGTTGCGGGCTTGGTGCAGTTGGAAGTACGTGCCGTCGAAATCGGTCACGTCATCGTGCAGCAGGCCCCTGAGGCACTGGATGCCCTCTTCGAGTTGGTCCATCCGCGCGCCGACCGGTGGGAAGGCGATGCCGTACGCGTCGTACTCGACCTTGGCCCAACCGGCACCGATGCCCATGTCGGCGCGTCCGCCCGAGAGCTGGTCGATCGCCGTGATCGCCTTGGCCAGAACTGCGGGATGCCGGTAGCCGACCGAGTACACGAGTGCACCGCATCGCACCCGGGTGGTGCTGCAGGCGAGCGCAGCATGCATGGCGACCGCCTCGAGGCACTCGGCGTCGTCCGGGTGTCCGGTCGCACCGTAGAAGTGGTCCCAGATCGAGATCCACCCGAAGCCGAGGTCCTCGATCGTGCGCCAGACCCGCCGAAGTTCGTCGGCTGTCGTGTGCTGCAGGCCGGTGTGGACTCCGAAGACGGTCATCCTCGAAGGGTAGTGTGCCGCCCATGCCACGAGCACTCGTCAGTACCGGGATGGAACTCGAATACGACACCTTCGGCTCTCCCGACGACCCCGCCCTACTACTGGTGATGGGTTTCACCGCCCAGATGATCCAGTGGGAGGTCTCGTTCTGTCAGATGCTGGCCGACACCGGACTGCACATCATCCGCTTCGACAACCGTGATTGCGGCCTGTCGACCAAGATCGACGGTGTCGAGGTCGACACGACGGCGGTGATCGGGGCGGCGCTCAGTGGCGGCGAGGTGCCGCCCCTGCCGTACCTGTTGACCGACATGGCGGCCGACGCGGTCGGACTGCTCGATCACCTGGGGATCGACACGGCCCATGTCATGGGCGCTTCGATGGGCGGCATGATCGTGCAGACCATGGCGATCGAGCACCCGACGCGGGTGCGCAGTCTCATCTCGGTGATGAGCACCGTCGGCGATCCCGCCTACGGCCAGCCGGCCCCCGAGGCGATGTCAGCGCTCCTCGCCCCGCCCCCGGCCGACCGGCAGGCCTACATCGACTCTGCCCCGACCTGGATGGTGTGGCAGTCGAAGCGGTACCGCAACGAAGAGCGGTCGAAGCGGCTCGCGGCGGAGTCGTACGACCGGTCGTTCTACCCCGAAGGCTCGCCACGACAACTCGCTGCCATCTACGGCAGCGGCGATCGGACCGCGCAACTGCAGGCACTCGATGTGCCGACGCTCGTCATCCATGGGCGCGACGACACGCTCATCACGCCCGGTGGTGGTTTCCGCACCGCCGAGGTGATCCCCGGAGCCCATCTGCTGTACGTGTCCGACATGGGTCACGACATGCCCGAACCGCTCTGGCCGCTGTTCGTCGACGCGATCTCGTCGCACGTCCGTCGCGCTTGATAGACAGTCACCATGGCTGGACCCCTCACTGGATATCGGATCATCGAGATCGCGGGCATCGGCCCGGGCCCGTTCGCAGCGATGCTGCTCGCCGACATGGGTGCCGAGGTCATCCGGGTCGAGCGAGCCCAGTCGGTGCGTGGCCCGGCGCCCGAGACCCCGCACTATGACGTCATGCTGCGCGGGCGTCGCAACATCGCGATCGACCTGAAGCATCCTGATGGTGTCGCGACGCTGCTCGATCTGGTCGAGCGCGCCGACGCACTCATCGAGGGATTCCGCCCGGGTGTCATGGAGCGTCTCGGTGTCGGTCCGGACGTCTGCCTCGAACGGAATCCGAAGCTCGTGTTCGGCCGGATGACCGGTTGGGGTCAAGAGGGCATGTACGCACAGGCCGCCGGCCATGACATCAACTACATCTCGCTGGCCGGGGCGCTGGCCCACTTCGGTCGCGCCGGCGAGGCGCCGGTCCCGCCGCTCAACATGGTCGGCGACTTCGGTGGTGGCGGCATGTTCCTCGCCTATGGCGTGGTGTGCGCGCTGCTCGAGGCGCAACGCAGCGGGCAGGGTCAGGTCGTCGACACCGCCATGGTCGATGGGGCTGCCGTACTGATGAGCATGTTCTGGGCCTTCAAGTCGGTCGGCATGTTCGACGAGGACCAGCCCGGGACGAACCTGCTCGACACGGGGGCACATTTCTACGACGTGTTCCGCTGCGCCGATGGCAGGTACATCTCGCTCGGCTCGATCGAGCCGCAGTTCTACGCCGAACTGCTCCGCCTGACCGGCCTCGAGGGAGATCCCGAGTTCGCCCGGCAGATGGACAAGGATCTGTGGCCCCACCTCAAGGCTCGATTGCACCAGGTGTTCAGCACCAAGACCCGTGCCGAGTGGTGCGAGCTGATGGAGGCCACCGACGTCTGTTTCGCCCCGGTCCTCACCATGAGCGAAGCGGCAGAACACCCTCACAACGTCGAACGCGGAACCTTCGTCGAGGTTGCCGGGGTCAAGCAGCCGGCTCCCGCGCCACGGTTCTCGCGGACGAAGCCCGAGATCGTCAGCGCGCCCGCTCACGCCGGGCAGCACTCGCGGGCCGTACTGGCCGACTGGGGCATCGCTGCCGACCGGATCGACGCGCTGCTCGAGTCGAGAGCCGTCGTCGGCGCCTGATGGCGACGCTGGTCTGCTTCCACGCTCACCCCGACGACGAGTCGATCAGCACCGGCGGGACGATCGCTCGGGCCAAGGCCGAGGGGCACCGCGTCGTGCTCGTCGTCGCGACCGACGGAGCGCACGGCGAGACTCCCGACGATCTGGCACCCGGCGAGACCCTCGTCGATCGCCGCCGCGCCGAGACCGAGCGGTCGGCATCGGTGCTCGGCATCGACCGCTTGGTGTGGCTCGGTTATCGCGACAGCGGCATGACCGGTTGGGAGCAGAACGACCACGAGTCGTCGTTCCTGCAAGCCTCCCTCGATGAAGCCGCCGAGCGGCTCGCTGCCGTGCTTCGTGACGAGCGCGCCGACATCCTCACCACGTACGACTGGCACGGCAACTACGGACACCCCGACCACATCAAGGTGCACCAGGTCGGCCATCGTGGCGCCGTGCTGGCCGGGACACCGACGGTGTTCGAGGCGACGATGAACCGCGACCACCTGGCCCGGCTGATGGCAGCCGTGTCAGCGTCGGGCGACTCCGATGGCGAAGGTTTCGACCCGAACGCTCCGGCCGACGACGGCAACCCGATGGGGACGCCCGAGCACGAACTCACGCACGCCGTCGACGTCTCGGCATATCTGCACCTGAAGCGCGAGTCGATGCGCTGCCACCGCTCGCAGATCACCGACACCAGTTTCTTCCTCGAGATGCCGGACGAGGCGTTCGCTGCGGCATTCGGCACCGAGTGGTTCATCCGTCCGGGTCACGAGCCCGGCATCTCGTCGGATTGGCTGTTCCTGTGACCCGTATCCACCTCGTGCGGCATGGCCGTGCGTCGGCGGGGTGGGACACGGATCCCGACCCGGGTCTCGACCGGATCGGGATCGAACAGGCCCGAGACGTGGCCGAGCGTCTGGCTCTGCTCGGTCCCCTCGAGGTGGTCTCGAGTCCGTTGCGCCGTTGCCGAGAGACGGCGCAGTACCTGACCGACCGCCGGGGCCTCGAGTGCGGCGCCACGATCGAACCGCGTGTCGCCGAGATCCCCTCGCCGATCGGGGTGCCGATGGGAGAGCGAGTCGACTGGCTGCGCCAGGCGATGCGTGGCACCTGGGCCGATCTCGGCGAGCGGTACACCGACTTTCGGGACGAGATCGTCACGGCAGTTCGCGAGATCACGAGCGATGCAGTCGTGTTCAGCCACTTCGTCGCCATCAACGCGCTCATCGGTCGGGCGACCGGCGACGACCGTCTCGTCATCCGCAGCCTCGACAACTGCTCGGTGACCGTCATCGACATCGAGGGCGCGACACTGCGCCTCGTCGAAGGCGGGCACGAGGCCGACACCTTGATCCGATGACCGCGAGGGTGCTCCTCCTCGCTGCGGCTCTGTCGGCGGTCTCGGTCTCGATCGCTGCCTGCGGCGGCGACGCATCACCCGAGTCGTCCACGACGCCGACGACGCCGACGACCGTTGCTGGGCCGGTGACCACAGCTTCGCCCACGACGGCGATCCCAGGTGCCGACGCTGTGCAGCCGACGAGCACGATTCCTCCGGTGACGCCACTCGTGAGCGACTCGATGCCGCCGACGTCGGCAGATGCGGCGACGACCACGTCCGTGGCCCCTGCGGCGCGACTGGTCCTGCGTGCCGACGGGCTCGGTGAGGCGGTGTTCGGGACCGACCCCGACAGCGTCGTGGCGTACGTGACGGCCCTCATCGGCCCGCCGAGTTCGGACAGCGGTTGGGTGACTGCGCCCACCAGCCCGTTCGGTGTGTGCCCCGGCACGGAGGTTCGCGGGGTCACCTGGGGTGATCTCAGGCTGCTCTTCGGGGACTCGAGCGACGTGACCCTCGGCCGACGGCACTTCTTCCACTACGAGTACGGCCCGGCCGCCTCGGCTGCTGTCGTTCCTGTCGGGATGGTGTCGGCGACCGGGGTCGGCATCGGTACGGCGCTGACGCAACTGTTCAGCACCCATCCCGAGGCCGAGGTGTTTCCCGCCGACGAGATCGGGGGCCCCTACTTCGTCCTGGGTGATGGGCTCGTGGGGCTGTTGTCGGGGACCGAGTCGACCGCAGTCGTGCAACTGATCGCCGGTGGTGTGGGTTGCGGTGAGTGACCCCGCCGGTCGGTAGTCTCCGGCAGTGGACGCTGCCCGGGTCATCGAGTTGCATCAGGACTGGGCCTGGGCGGTCATCATCGCGAACGGCATCGCCGGGTGCTGGGCGCTCGCGGCGCACTGGACGACGGCCTTGCGGGTCCGTCTTCTCTGGTGGTTCACGGCGGTCGCCCAGCTGACGATGTTCGTCCAGGTGATCCTCGGCGTGCTGCTGGTCAGCCGGTACGAGATCGAGTTTCCGCAGTTCCACGCCTTCTACGGGTTCGTGGGCATCATCGCGATCGCGATCATCTACTCGTATCGAGCCCAGATGCGCCACCGGCTCTATCTGCTCTACGGTTTCGGCGGGTTGTTCGTGATGGGACTGGGCATCCGGGCGCTCCTCATCGGTCGACCGACCTGACGCCCGACGCGGAACGGCCCACCGACTCGACGTGTCGAGTGGCGGGCCGCTTCGCATGCGTGCCGAACCGAACGAACTCAGGCGGTGAGTTGCGCCTCGAGATCGTCGAGTGCCAGACCCAGACGGGCCGGGAGCTTGTCGCCGAACTGGGCGTAGTGCGCCCGGATCTGCGGGATCGCCCCGACCCAGCCGTCGGTGTCGACCGAGAGCAGGGCTTCGAGGTCGGCCGCATCGACGTCGAGGCCCGTCGTGTCGAGCTCGTCTGCGCTCGGCAGCATGCCGATCGGGGTCTGGACCGCCTGTGCGGTTCCGGCCACTCGTTCGAACACCCACTTCAGAACGCGGCTGTTCTCGCCGTATCCGGGCCACAGGAAGCGCCCGTCCTCGTCACGGCGGAACCAGTTGACGAAGAAGATCTGGGGGAGCTTCGACGTGTCGGTGCTCGAGCCGATGCGCAGCCAGTGAGCGAAGTAGTCGCCCATGTTGTAGCCGCAGAACGGAAGCATCGCCATCGGGTCGAAGCGCAGGTTGCCGACGGCCCCGGCCTGTGCCGCTGTGGTCTCGCTGGCCATGATCGAGCCCAGGAAAACGCCGTGCTCCCAGTCGTTGGCCTGTGTGACGAGCGGGACCGTCGTCCGACGACGCCCACCGAACAGGATGGCCGAGATCGGCACGCCCGCCGGGTCCTGCCACTCGGCCGCCATCGACGGGCACTGTGCCGCCGGTGCGGTGAAACGGGCGTTGGGGTGAGCGGCTGGGGTGTCGACCTCGGGCGTCCACGTGTTGCCGCGCCAGTCGGTCGCACGCGCCGGAGGCGTGTCGCTCATGCCTTCCCACCAGACGTCACCGTCGGGGGTCAGCGCGGTGTTCGTGTAGATCGAGTTGCCCCACAGGGTCTCCATCGCGTTGGCGTTCGTGTCGTATCCGGTGCCGGGAGCGACGCCGAAGAATCCGGCTTCGGGGTTGATCGCGTACAGCCGTCCGTCCTCGCCGAACTTCATCCAGCAGATGTCGTCGCCGATGGTCTCGGCCTTCCAGCCGGGGATCGTCGGCACCAGCATCGCGAGGTTGGTCTTGCCGCATGCCGACGGGAACGCTGCGGCGATGTACTTGCTCTCGCCGGCAGGGTTGGTGAGCTTGAGGATGAGCATGTGCTCGGCCAGCCAGCCGTTGTCCCGGGCCATCACCGAGGCGATGCGCAGGGCGAAGCACTTCTTGCCGAGCAGGGCGTTGCCGCCGTACCCGG
>JBDKIV010000228.1:0-7108 GCA_039796935.1 Actinomycetota bacterium
TCGGCATCGGTGTCGCCGTGGCCACGATGGTCCTGTCGTGGGCCCACGGTGTGATCGCCGGGACCAGCGCCGACCACAGCGGCCTCGTGTCGGCCGGGCACCACGGAATGAGCGCCTTCGAGCACGCCGTGCGAGACGGTGGGGCCGTTGCGCCGCTCGTCGTGCTCGTTGCTGCGCTCGCCGCCGCCGTGCCGACGGTCGTCGCACGGTTCCGCCGGGCCACTGCGGCCGGTGCCGTGCGGGGGGTTGCCGGATGGACAGCAGTCACCAGTCTGGTCGCTGGTGTCTTCGCCGTGGTCCCGGCAGCGGTGTTGCCCGCCGGGTCGGCGGGCGCAGCCGAGGCTCCTGCCCCGGCATGCGACGCAACGACGGCAGTCCGTTCGTACGACGTGGCAGCGATCAACGTCTTCGTGCCCTACACCCGTTGGGACAACGACTTCGGGGCACCGGTCATCGGCCCGGACGGTATGGCGCACTCGACCGACGGCAACCCGAACGGGATGATCTACGTCCTTCAACGCGACAAGCTCGCCGTGAAGAACTGGGCGGTGCCCATCAACGGCACGCCGGGATCCGGCTATGCCAACGACATCGCCCAGGGCCGCCGTATTCGTCCTCGTCCGCTGGTGCTGCGCGCCAATGTCGGCGAGTGCGTCGAGGTCAAGCTCACCAACGAGTTGACGCCCCGAGTCGGCGCCGACTTCTTCATGACCGGGTTCCTCCCGCGTATCGACCCCCGTGTCTCGATGCACGCCTTCGGTGTGTCGGTGAACCCGCAGATGACGATCGTCAACGGTCAAAAGGTCGGCGGCGACGGAAGTGCAACGGGCTACAACACCGACTCGACCGTCGGAATCGGCGAGTCGATCACGTACTACTGGCGTGCGCCGAAGAGCGACGGGCTCTATCTGTTCCGCGACATGGGCATGCCTGCGGGCGGGCCGACCGACGGCGGTGGCGCCGAAGAGGGTCTGTACGGTGGCTTGGCGGTCCAGCCGGCAGGCTCGCGCTGGTTCGACCCGATCTCGGGTTCGGAGTTGTCGTCGACCACGGCGCGCGACCAGTACGCGGCGGTCGCCAACCAGAGCGGCGACCTGTACATCGACTCGGTGATCGTGCAGCCCGACGGCAAGCGGTACCGCGAGAGCATTCAGATCAGCCAGGACATCATCCCGATCGTGGCTCCCCCGGCACCACCGCCGCCCGCCATCGCCCCCATCATCGCCGAGCGGTTCGCCTTCAACTACGGCGCCGAGTCGGACGCCAAGCGCGAGGCGTTCAAAGAGCAATGGTGCGCCGACTGCGTCGGTGAAGAGACGAGTCTCTCGTCGTGGGTGTACGGCGATCCGGGAACGGTCAAGCTCGGTGGGGGCTCGGGACCGTGGTATCCCGAGGTGCAGTTGACCGATCCGCTCGATGCCGCGCAGACGCCGAAGGGTGCCGTGCAGGGCAATGTCGAGGACTGCGGTCTGTACCTCACCAACCAGCGCAACGAGACGCGCCCGCTCTCGTGCTACACGGCCAACGTGGTCCGCGCCTACCAGGGCGACCCGATCAAGATCCGCTTCGGTCATGCCGGCGTCGTCGAGACGCACGTGTTCCACCTGCACGCCCACACCTGGGCGGCCGAGCCCGACGATCAAGGCCCGGCCGGCGCCGTGCCGCCGCGGCCGACGGCCAGCGTCCAGCCCCGAGCGACGACGATCGACTCGCAGACCTACGGACCGTGGACGGCCTTCACGGCCAACCTCAACTACGGTGCCGGTGCGCGCGCCGGCACCGTGGGTGACTCGATCTTCCACTGTCACCTGTACCCGCACTTCGCCGGCGGCTTCTGGGCGCTGCTCCGGTCGCACGACGTACGTGAAGACGGATCGGGCGCGACCCCGGATGGAAAGCGCGTCAATGCCTGGGTGCCGCTCGCCGAGATCGGTGTGACAGCCGTGGCGCCGCATCCTGAGGTTCCGGCTGCGAAGTCACTCCCGTCGTTCGACAACCCGGGCTACCCCCGGTTCATCCCCGGCAAGTTCGGTTGGCGGGCGCCGCAGCCGCCGAACAGCATCTTCCAGCGCGCGTTCGACCCCGCCACGGGCGATCCCGCACTCGACCCCCTCACCGGGCTCATCGTCGAGGCGCCGGCCATGCGAATCGTGGCAGGCACCGGTCTCGACGCCGGAGTGCTCGGCAATGGCTACACGGTCGATGCGACCGATCTGCCTGCGGGCCAGCAGTTCAGGCTGATGTTCAACAACGAGTCGACGCTGGCGCTCACCACCAACTCCACCGCGAGCCAGGTGAAGCAGGCCCTCGAAGGCCTCGTGTCGATCGAGGGCGCCAACGTCACGCAGCTCTCTCCTGCCGTCTGGCACGTGCAGATCGTGTTCTGGCGGCCGACCGCCAACATGACCATGATGGCAACCAGCGCAGGAAACCTGGTGCTCGTCGAGCACGCCGATCTGCTCGGCGGTGCGTGGGACCCGACCGACCGTGTGCTGGTGACCGAGATGTACCAACTGGCACTCGAACAGCACGTCGGCCGGAAGTCGCACGATCCGACCTACCAGGCCGGCGGAGCGGTCAATCCCGACCGAGCACCCCTACCGGGTGCGCCGATGGTCGACCCCTGCCCCGACGGCGCCCGTGAGGTCACCTATCGCGCATCGGTCATCCAGGTGCCGCTGATCTACAACGACGCCGTCGACGCCCAGTGGGTCGACGTCCAGGGTCGAATGATGGTCGCCGACCAGGATGTGAACGCCGTCATGAGCGGCGACAAGAAGCCTGAGCCGTTCTTCTTCCGTGTCAATGCAGGCGACTGCATCAACTTCGAGCTCACCAACCGCACGCCGAACTACATCGGCAGCGACGCCTACCAGACGTTGGTGCAGACCAACATGGTGGGTACGCACATCCACCTGGTGAACTTCGACGTGCTCGCCTCGGACGGATCGTCGAACGGCTGGAACTACCAGCAGGCGGCCTTCACCGAGGACCAGGCATTGTTCAACGCCGATGTGCTCGCCGGGCTCGCGCCCTGCGACCTCGTCGACGGTTGCACGGTGGCGCTCCCCGATGTCGATGTCGTCGAAGAGATGCACGCCGTCCGCGGTGGCGACCTGGCTGTCTGGCGCAAGAACGGCCAGACCATCAAGGAGCGTTGGTTCGCCGACTACGAACTGCGCACGATCTTCATGCACGACCACCACTTCGCGGCGGTCATGCAGAACCGTGGCATGTTCAACGCACTCATCGTCGAGCCGGCCGGCTTCGACTTCCGCGACACGGTGACGGGGCAGTTCCGGCAGCCCATCAACGATCCCCGCAACGGGATCGGCTGCAACGATCCCTGTCAGGGCCAGGCCTATGGCGCCAACATGGACATCATCGGGCCGGGCAACAACGACGACTTCCGCGAGTTCGGGATCGCCGTGCACGACTACATCCCGATCATCATGACCGGTGCGGTCGGCGGTATCGACAACCTGACGCTCGCCGACATCCAGGACCCGGCCAATGCGGTGGCACCGCCCGTGCTGGGACCGACCGCCTTCCCGATCGGCGACCAGGGCATCATGGGCATCAACTACCGGACCGAGCCCATGGTCCTCCGTCAGCCCGACCCGGCCAACGGCAACCCACGCGGCACGACGGTCGACCCGGCGTACACGTTCAGTTCGCGGATCTGGGGCGACCCGGCCACGCCGGTGCTCCACGCCTATCGCGGTGACAACGTCCGGTTCCGATTGATCCAGGGTTCGCACGAAGAGCAGCACAACTTCACCGTCCATGGAATCAGGTGGAAGAAGGACGCCGCCGACAAGGCATCGCCGTACATCAACGCCCGAGCCATGGGCGTGTCCGAGGCCTTCAACATCGACGACCGGGCCATCGGTTGCGGTCTCGCCACCACGACGGCGTGCAACGACTCGTTCTCGAGCCCACGCGTGGTCGACCTGCTGTACGGCGGGACCGGTGTCGAGGATCTCTGGTTCGGCGCGTGGGGCATCCTGCGAGTCTTCGACCAGCAGCGAGGCAGTGCGATCAACAACAGCTTGGTCGACCCGGCCCCGCTGGCGGCACTGCCGCGCCTGATCGACAACACGATCACGTACCCGGTCGGCACGGCGCTGCCCGCGGCGAACCCGGACATCCAGGTACCGAAGATCGTGGGTGCCGACACCGCGTCGTGCCCTGATCCGACCCGGATCAAGCGCTTCAACGTGTCGGCCATCGACGTGCCGATCGCGTACAACCGCTACGGCGATCACGACCCGTACGGTCTCGCATACGTGATGACCAAGGACGTGGCGGCCATCCGTGCCAACCCGAGTCTTCTGGCGCCGCTCGTGCTGCGAGTGACCGAGGGCGACTGCATCGTCGTCAACCTCAAGAACGAGGTCAACTGGGATGCGTGGGCGGTCCACGGTGACGAGGCGACGCTCGACGGCGACGCCCCGATCCCGCTCGAGCCCGTGCCTGCGCTGCCGGTGGCGCCCGGAGAACCGGTGCCTGCGCCGATTGCGGGCAACCCGTGGATCGGCGGCAACCGGGTGTCACTGCACCCGGCGCTCGTGCGCTACGACGTGCGGACCAGCGATGGTGCGACGATCGGCTACAACCACGACCAGACCGCCGGACCCGGTGAGACGGCGTCGTACGTGTGGTATGCGGACGAAGTGATCTACGACGATCCGCAGAACCCGACGGGTCTCACCGACGGTGAACTCGGCGCCATCCCGCTGATGGAGTTCGGTGACGTGCGTGGCCACCGCCACCACGGTCTGTTGGCCGCTCTGGTGGTCGGCCCCGCGAACGCCACGTACCACGACCCGTACACCGGCGACGAGATCGACTACGCCGTCCCCGGGACCGTGGTCGACGCAACGGTGGTCGACGTCCGGGTTCCGGGCGGCGCCGAGGACTACCGAGACGCCGTCATCTTCCACCAGAACGGCCTCAACCTGCGCAAGCAGGGTCCGCCTCCGGTGCCCGGCGCCGAACCGCCGCTCGTCGGTTTCACCGACCCACGGATCATCCTCGATCCGATGATCGGTGACTGGCCGGACCTCGGTGAACGTGCGATCAGCTACAAGAACGCACCGCTGCACCATCGTCTCGACCTGGGCAGTCCGATCACCAACATCTTCACGGCCAATCCGGTCGGGATTCCGTTCACGACCAACGGATTCGGTCTCGACCTGGCGAACGCCTTCTCGAGCACCCACATCGTCCGCGAGGTGAACGGTCAGCCCTTCGGTGACCCGATCGGTGACCCCGACACGCCCATCATCCGGGCGTACCAGGGTGACCCCGTCCGGGTCCACGTCGTGCAGACCGCAGACCGTGGTCGCATGTTGGAGACCGAGATTTCAGGTCACAGCTGGCTCGAGCACGCCTTCGACACCGGGTCGGTGCGTGCCGGTGTGCAGGGTGGTATGGCGACGAACAGTGCCTTCACCTTCCACCTCGGTGCGGCCGGCGGAGACGGCCAGCACGTCGGTGACTACCGCTATGGCGTCGTGCACGGATTCATGGGCATGTCGTCGGGTAGCTGGGGCATCTTGCGTGTTTATCCGAAGCCGGACGCCGGCACCGAGAAGGTCCTGTCGGCGCTGCACGCCTCGCAGAACCCGTACGAGGGTGGCAACCCGATCATGGTCCTCGAGCGGGACACCTACCCGGACCCGCCGCTGCCCGAGATCACGCTGTCGACCCCGTACGACTTCGTGGTCGTGCCCGACCCGAACCTCGGGCCGGTCCCGATCACGGCCACCGTGACGGTGTCCGGCAAGCCGCTGCGCTCGCAGGGTGTCGTCGTCGTGGTTCGTGGTTCGGAGTACCCGGGTACCACTGACCGCAACGGTCAGGTCACCGTCCACGTGCCGCTGGGTCTGCCGGCCGGCGCGGTGCAGGTGACCGGATGGCACGACTCGGCGAGTCAGCCGGCGGTCAGCACCGTGATGGTGATGAACGTCGTCGATCGTCGTGTCGACCTCCAGGGACCGATGGTCGCCACCGTCAGCCCCGCCAACAACGCCACCGCGACCGACACCGCCGACAACGTGGTGCTGACCTTCAACGAGCAGTTGCACCCCGACTCGATCACCTCGAGCACGGTTCGGCTGCTCCGCGGAGGCAACCCGGTCGAGGCGACCCGGACCCTCGGACCGGTGGTGGCCGGCAAGCAGACCGTCACCATCAACCCGAAAGATGACCTGGTCAACAACACCCAGTACACGGTCGAAGTGACGACCGGGGTGACCGACCGGGCAGGCAACGCCCTCGGCGTGGTGAAGAGCAACATCAACACGGTCACCACGCCGGCAGCGCCGTTCTCGAGCACCTTCCGCACCTGGAACGTGCCGAGTGCCACGGGTAAGCCGGTGGCGACGTGGGGTGACAACTGGGTCACGCTCGAGTGGTCGGCGCCGTCGAGTGACGGCGGTACGCCGGTCACCGACTACAAGGTCCAGTACTCGACCGACAAGGGTGCGAACTGGACGACGTACGACGACGGGGTGTCCACCAACCGGACCGTGACCGTGTCGGGCCTTGCCGAGGGTGTCGAGCACATCTTCCAGGTGGCGCCCGTCAACCGGGCCGGGCGAGGCGACTACTCGGCCGCCTCCGATCCGGTCATCCCGCGTGGCATCGGTACCCAGGGTCTCGTGTCGCTCACGCCGGTTCGCGTGTTCGACACCCGGCCGGGCCAGCCCGACGGTGCCGTCGTGGTCGCCAAGAAGGTCATCGGTGGTGCCACGGTGCTGAAGGTCAAGGTCGCCGGCGTCGGCGGCGTGCCGCTCAGCGGCGTGGCAGCGGTGTCGCTCAACGTCACCGTCACCGAGCCGGTCGGCAACGGCTTCCTCACGGTGTATCCGTGTGGTCGGGTCCCGCAGGCGTCGAACCTCAACTTCGTCCGCAACCAGACCATCCCGAACTCGGTGATCGCACCGCTGTCGGCCAACGGTGAGGTGTGCTTCTACTCGAACGTCAACACGCACGTCCTTGCCGACGTGAGCGGTTGGTTCAAGAACGGCATCTCGCTCAACCCGGTCGATCCGGTGCGTGTGTTCGACACCCGTCAGACCGAGCCGCAGGGAGCGGTCGG
>JBDKIV010000229.1:0-4936 GCA_039796935.1 Actinomycetota bacterium
GCGGCGCCCATCACCGTGCCGGGGGTGTTGAGCCACCACGAGTCGTAGCGCTGGCCGATGTCGCGCGTGATCACGGTGACCGCTGCCCACGTGAGCGCGGCGAGCGCGATCGCCACGACACCAGCGGTGGAGCCGGCGCCTTCGCCCAGGCCTCCGGTCACCCCGATCGCGATGCAACCGGCGGTGGCGAGCAGCACACCCACCACTTGGCGGCCACCGAGGCGATGATGCAGGAAGATCACCTCACCCAGCGTGGTCATCACCGGATAGGTCGCCATCACCACGGCGGCGATCGCGACGGACACGCGCAATTGGCCCCAGTTGTAGAGGAGGTGGAACATCGCCGATCCACCGAAGCCGCACAGGAGGACACGCCATCGGTGCTCCGCGAGGATGGGCGTCCGGCGCTGCGGTGAGCGCAGCACCACGGCGGTGAACATCGTCGCCGACACGACGACCCGACCGCACGCCAGCGCAAGCGGGGACAGTTCGTCGAGCACCAGCGTCACCAGGGTGAACGAGAAGCTGCCAATGACGATGCTGACAGCGAGCAGCAGGAAGGCGGATCGACGAGCGGACATGCGGACCGGTCTGGCTACGGGCAGCCGAGACCGTGCAGCGTTGCGCACGGCGGGCACAGTCGCACCGGTCCCTGGTTGCTGGCCCACAGGCGGGCTTGAGGGTGACCGCACGATCGGCACGCCTCGTCGGTCGACGAACGGGGACGGTTCGGGTCCGGTGCGTGGTCGTGTGACACGTCAGCACCGTAGCGTGACCGGTCGTGTGGAGCCTGCTGTGACGACCCGTGACCCGAGGGCAGAGTTGGTGGAGGGATTCCGGGCGGTCGCCCCGATGCTCGTCGCCGTCATCCCGTTCGGACTGGTCGCCGGGGTGACACCGGTCGCCCGGGGCCTCGGCGCTGCTGCGGCGGCCGGATTGTCCCTGGTGGTGTTCGCCGGGTCGTCGCAGCTGGCGATCACGGACGTGCTCGGCGACGGTGGGTCGGTGCTGGTGGCCGTGATCGCGGCGCTCACGATCAACCTGCGGATGCTGCTGTACTCGGCCTCCCTCGCGCCATACGCCGCGGCGATGCCGATGCGCCACCGACTTGCCGCGGCATACCTGCTGACCGACCAGGCATTCGCCGTGTCGGCGGCACGGTGGTCCGACCGTCGCCACGTCGAACCCAGCGTCTGGTTCTTCGTCGGCGCCGGAGGTCTGCTCTGGGCGGTGTGGCAGGTGGCCACCGTCGTCGGGGCGCTCCTCGGTTCGACGTTGCCGTCCAGCGTCCCCCTCGACTTCGCCGTGCCGCTCGTGTTCCTGGTCCTGCTCGTCCCTGCGATCCGGACCAGACCCGCTGCCGGCGCGGCCGCGGGCGGCGGCGCAGCTGCGGTGGTGGCCGCACAGGCCGGAGCCGGTTCGCTGTCGGTGCTGGTCGGAGCACTCGTCGGGATCGGGGCGGGCGTGCTGGTCGAACTGACGGCCGAGCGCCGAGGGGCGGGCGTCGCGCCATGATCGCGGTGTCGGCGGTTCGAGCGTGGAGCACCATCGTCCTGGCCGGTGTCGGCACGTTCGCCATGCGGCTGTCGTTCCTGGGTGTCGCGCATCGGCTCGTGACGATCCCCGACTGGGCACAGCGGGTCCTCCGACAGATCCCGCCGGCGGCGTTGGCTGCGCTCGTCGTCCCGGCGCTGGTGCGGCCCGGTGGTCAGTTCGACCTGTGGCAGCCTCGGCTCGCCGCGGGGATCATCGCCGCCGGCCTGGCGTGGCGGACGAAGAGCTCGCTGGTGACCATCGGTGGCGGGATGCTCGCCCTCCTCGTGATCGAGGCGCTCACCGTCCCGTGACGGCTCCCCGCCGCCCGGCAGCGCGCCGGCGGGCAGAATGACGGACGAACCGCGACGGACGGATCACGACGGGGGACACGATGAGCACCACACAGTTGCGCCGGTACCGGCTTCCGGCCGATCCGGCCGAGCAGGACGCATGGGTGGCGTGGTGGCGGGACCTCGTCGAGCCACGGCGGCAGTTCGGGTTCGAGGTCGTGTTCGCCTACCTCGACCGAGAGGCGTGCGAGTTCCTCTGGGCGGTGCGTCACCGGGGTGACTTCCTCGCCGCCGAGCGCGAGTACGTCGTGTCACCCGAGCGGGTCGAGATCATGGGTCGTGACCGCCCGCACAGCGAGATCAGCCGCGTCTGCATCGTCGACGTGCTCGTCGAGTGACGAGTACGCGGCAGGCTGGACGTCGGCCGCGTAGGGCTGCGGGTCGTCTGATACAAGAGCAACCATGAACGTGGTCATTGCAGGGGCCGGGATCGGTGGGCTGACGGCGGCGATGGCGCTCCACGCCCGAGGGATCGAGGTGCAGGTCTACGAGTCGGTGTCCGACCTGCGCCCGGTGGGCGTGGGGATCAACGTGCTTCCGCATGCGATGTCACAGCTGCAGCGGCTCGGCCTTCTCGACGCCGTCCTGCCCCTCGGCGTCGCGACGTCCGAGCTCGGATTCTTCAACCGCCACGGCCAGCCGATCTGGAGCGAGCCGCGCGGCATCGCGGCCGGGTACCCCGTGCCGCAGCTGTCGGTGCATCGGGGAGCGCTGCACATGGCGCTGCTGGACGAAGCGAGATCGCGCCTCGGCGACGACCGGGTGCTCACCGGGCACGAGCTGCAGCGGTTCGAGCAGCGCGGTTCGTCGGTGGCGGTCGAAGTCCGTCGGCGTCACGACGGTGCCGTGCTCGAGGTCGTCGGCGACGTGCTCGTCGGCGCCGACGGCATCCACTCGAGCGTGCGCCGAGCGTTGTTCCCCGAGGAAGGGCTGCCTCGCTGGAGCGGCAATGTGCTGTGGCGGGCGACGTCGCGGTTCGAACCGTTCCTCTCGGGCAGTTCGATGATCATGGCCGGGCACCTTCCGCACAAGTTCGTCGCCTACCCGCTGACCGAGGCCGACGGCGACGGGCTGGCCCTGATCAACTGGGTGGCCGAACTCGACCGCCGCTCGTTCGGCTTGCGAGAGCGCGAAGACTGGAACCGGCTGGGCGACGTCGACGACTTCCTCCCCAGGTTCGCAGACTGGGTGTGGGACTGGCTCGACGTTCCGGCGCTGATCAGGGCGGCGGAGGTCAGCTTCGAGTTCCCCATGGTCGACCGGGATCCGCTGGAGTGCTGGACTCATGGGCGCGTGACGCTCCTGGGCGATGCGGCGCACCCCATGTACCCGATCGGGTCGAACGGCGCGTCGCAGGCGATCATCGACGGATTGGCACTCGCCGACGCGCTGGGTGGTCATGACGACGTCGACGAAGGTCTTCGTCGGTACGAACTCGAGCGGCGGCCACCGACATCGGCCATCGTGTTGTCGAATCGCCGACACGGACCCGAGGTGATGCTCGACCTCGCCGAGCAGAGGGCCCCGAACGGATTCGCCGACATCGCCGACGTGTTCGCGGACGGTGAGCGGGAAGCGATCGCTGCCTCGTACAAGCAGACCGCAGGCTTCAGCGTGCCCGTCGCGGCGGAGGGTCAGGACGGAACGCCCCGGACGAGCACCGCGAGATAGTCGACCAGCAGGACGAGCAAGAGCACGAGGGCGATCACGAGCACGCCGAGCACCAGCCAGGCGATGTCCACACGGCCTCGTGCAGCGCGGTCGTGTGCCACGCTGGTGGGCGTGTCCGCCACGAGCACCGCTGTGCACCGAACCCTCGAGGAACCCCATGCCCGTCGTCGTCACTCCTGAATACGTCGAGCCGTTCGTCGCCGGCCTGTTGGGCGGGATCGATGTCGACGGTGGATCCACCCCCGAACAGCTCCAGGTGCTCCGAGCCGTCGTGACGCACCTTTGGCAGCGACCCGATCTCGACCTCGAAGCGCTCGAGCCGAGCGGCCCCGGCGAGACGGCTGCAGTCATCGTCGACCCCGCGATGCGTCGGCGGTTCCACGAGATCCTCGTGGCGCTCGAGGCGTGTCGCCACCCGCTGTCGCAAGCACAGCTCGATCGCGTCGAGGCCTATTGCGGTGCGCTCGGCGTGGGCGGACCGGATGCCGATCTGTTCCGGTCGTTCATCACCGACGGGGCGCAGCGAGCCGCAGACGACTTCCGTCGATTCCTGTCGGACAATCTCGCTCGCCGGACCGAGCCGGCACTGGTCGACATGCCGATGGTGTCCGACCGGCCCGAACCGGAGTTGGCGGCGTTGCTCGAGGCGCTGGACGACCTGCCGGCCGGGACGCTCGGCCACGGACTCATCGAGTTCTACCGTCGCAGCGGACTACCCATTCCCGGCCAGGAGGCCTCGGCGATGAACCACTTCTTCGTCGCGCACGACATGACCCACGTGATCGCAGGACTCGAACCCACGGGCCCGGGAGAGGTGGCGCTGAGCGCGTTCCAGATGGCCATGAACGACAACAGCGTCAACACCTCGGCGCTCCTGGCGTCGTTGATCGTGCACGAGGTCGGGTTCGGCTCGGCAGGCAAGCTCGAGGCCGAGGCCGGCATTCTCGCCGACCCCGCCGCTGCGGAACTGTTCGGCCGGGAGTTGGCCCGTGGCGCGGCCTGCACGGCAGATTTCACGCTCGTCGATCACTTGGCGATCGCGCACCTTCCGCTCGGCGAGGTGCGCGCACGCTTCGGTGTGCGCGCACCCGACGATCCCGCCGACGGACACCATCATTGGTGAGGCCGGCACTGGTGAGACCGGCACTGGTGAGACCGGCACTGGTGAAATGGATCAGCGAGGGCAAGCCCTCGCTGGTCAGATGCGTTCGATGATGATCGCCGGCGCCATGCCGCCCGCAGCGCACATGGTGATGAGGCCGAAGCGTCCGTCGGTGCGCTCGAGCTCGTCGAGCGCCGTGCCGATGAGCATCGCACCCGTGGCGCCGATCGGATGACCGAGCGCCATCGCGCCGCCGTTCACGTTCACCTTGCCACGG
>JBDKIV010000230.1:0-5255 GCA_039796935.1 Actinomycetota bacterium
GGGGTCTTCGCCGACCTGATGTCGCAGTCACACGACGAGCGGGTCGGCAACGTGACGACGCTGTTCTCGTGGGTCCCGGTCGGCGCACTGCAGATCGACCTGGCGTTCATCGCCGATCCGCTCAGCATCACGATGTGCCTGTTCGTCACCGGCATCGGCGCGCTCATCCACCTGTACGCCGTCGGCTACATGCATGGCGACCCGCGGTTCTCGAAGTTCTTCCTCTATCTCAACCTGTTCGCGTTCAGCATGTTGATGCTGGTGCTCGGCGAGAACCTGCTCGTCACCTTCCTCGGTTGGGAGGGCGTCGGTACCTGCTCGTACTTCCTCATCTCGTTCTGGCACGAGCGCGAGAGTGCAGCCACCGCCGGCAAGAAGGCCTTCGTCACCAACCGTGTCGGCGACTGGGGCGTGATGGTTGCGATGTTCTTCGCCTTCCAAGCGGTCGGGACGATCAGCTACGGCGGTATCAACGCCGCCGCCGAGTCGGGAGCGCTCGCCGAGAGCACTGCCACGATGATCGCCTTGATGCTTTTCGTCGGTGCCTGCGGCAAGAGCGCGCAGTTGCCGCTCTACCTGTGGCTGCCCGACGCGATGGAAGGTCCGACCCCGGTGAGCGCGCTCATCCACGCGGCGACGATGGTGACCGCGGGTGTGTTCTTGATGACCCGTGTCAGCCCCGTGCTCGAGGTCGCCGCCGATTGGGCGCCGACGCTGATCGCGATCGTCGGCGTGGCGACGGCGTTGTTCGCCGCCACGATCGCCGTTGCCCAGACCGACATCAAGAAAGTGCTCGCGTACTCGACGGTGAGTCAACTCGGATTCATGTTCCTGGCCGTCGGGTCGGGCGCCTATGTGGCCGCGATCTTCCACATGGTCACGCATGCGTTCTTCAAGGCGTTGCTGTTCCTCGGTTCTGGTTCGGTCATCCACGGCATGCACCACGAACAGGACATGCGTCGGATGGGTGCGCTGCGCAAGCTCATGCCGGTCACGGCCATCACGTTCATCATCGGCTGGTTGGCCATTGCCGGTGTCCCGCCGTTCGCGGGTTTCTGGAGCAAGGACGAGATCCTGCTGTACGCCTTCGCCAAGAGTCCGGTCCTGTACGTGGTCGGTATGGCGACGGCGCTCCTGACTGCGTACTACATGACGCGCCAGGTGATCATGGTCTTCTTCGGTGAGGCTCGTTGGAACGACTCGGCCGACGAACACGGTGCGCACGGTGACTTCCACCCGCACGAGAGCCCGAAGATCATGCTCGCTCCGTTGGTGGTCCTGGCCGGTCTGTCGATCGTCGGTGGTGCACTGCAGCTGCCGTTCTCGTCGAATCTGCACTTCCTCGAGAAGTGGCTCGAGCCGGTCGTCGAGTTCGCCGAAGCCGACATTCATGACACGTGGGCCTACCAGAACAAGTACGTGTTGCTCGGTGTCGCGGTCGTGATCGCGCTGGCCGGTATCGCTGCCTCGTGGGCGGTGTATGCGAAGAAGCGGGTGGCGGCGATCGAGCCGGCGATCCTGAACGACGGTTGGTACTACGACCGGAGCATCTCGAACTTCATGGGTGGACCCGGCCGCCGGATGTTCGATGCGATCGCCTGGTTCGATGCCAAGGTCGTCGACGGCGCGGTCAACGGTGTCGGCAAGGTGGTGCGTGGTTCGGCCGGCACGGTCCGCAAGGCCCAGTCGGGTTATGTCCGTCAGTACTCGGCTGCGGTGGGGGTCGGAGTCGTCCTGCTCCTCGTCTGGTTCGTGGTGATTCGGGGGATTCTCTGATGTCGTTCCCTGTTCTCACAGCATTGGTGTTGGTGCCCGCGCTGGGCGCGGCGCTGGTTGCGGTGCTGTCGGCCAAGCGCCCCGAGTGGTGCAAGCTGGCGGCAGCGCTCACCAGCGTGTTCACGGGCGCGCTCAGCGTCTGGGCGCTGTCATCGTTCGAGACCGCCGAGTCGGGGTTCCAGTTCGTCAGCAAGCACACGTGGATCGAGCAGTGGGGCATCTCGTGGCACCTCGGCCTCGATGGCATCTCGCTGTTCCTCGTGGTGCTCACCGGCGTGCTGTTCCCGCTCGTCATCGTCGGCACCGACCCGCACCACGACCACAAGCGGTACCTCGCCTGGTTGCTCCTGCTCGAGGCCGGGATGATGGGCAGCTTCCTCAGCCTCGACCTGTTCTTGTTCTTCGTCTTCTTCGAGATCGTGTTGGTGCCGATGTACTTCCTCATCGGCGGCTGGGGCTACGACGACCGCGTCCACGCGGCGACGAAGTTCTTCCTCTACACGATGGTCGGCTCGGCGTTCATGCTCGTCGGCATCATCGCCACGGCGGTGCTGGCGAGCAGCAACGGGGTGGGTCGGATCACCTTCGACCTGGTCGAGATCGCCGAACAGGCCGATTTCGCCACCAACACCGGCCGGTGGCTGTTCTTCGCGTTCGCTCTGGCGTTCGCGGTCAAGGTGCCCCTGTTCCCGATGCACACCTGGCTGCCCGACGCCCACACGCAGGCGCCCACGGGTGGCTCGGTCATCCTGGCCGGCGTCATGCTCAAGCTCGGCACCTACGGTCTGTTGCGCTTCGGGGTGTACCTCTTCCCCGAGGCTGCTCGGTGGAGTCGGCCGCTCTGGTTGACGCTCGCCGTCATCGGCATCCTCTACGGGGCGGTCGCGGCGACGATGCAGAAGGACTTGAAGCGACTGGTCGCCTACTCGTCCGTGGCCCACCTCGGCTTCATCGTGCTCGGCACCTTCGCGCTGACGGCGCAGGCGGTCACCGGTGGGGTGATGCAGGGCATCAACCACGGTGTCAGCACCGGCGCGCTGTTCCTGCTGGTCGGCATGATCTACGAACGTCGGCACACCCGCCAGATCGCCGAACTGAAGGGCATCCAGAAGGTCGCACCGGTGTTCGCCGGCGTCTTCATGCTCGTGATGCTGTCGTCCATCGGAGTTCCCGGGCTGAACGGTTTCGTCGGTGAATACCTGATCCTCATCGGCACGTTCCTCACGGCACGCTGGTGGGCGGTGGTCGCTGCCGCAGGCGTGATCCTCGCTGCGCTGTACCTGCTGTGGGCCTACCAGCGCGTGTTCCACGGCGAGCCCGACGACGCCAATCGCAGCTTCCCCGAGATCCGTGCGAAGGAAGCCGCCGTGCTCCTACCGTTCATCGTGATCATCGTCTTCACGGGCGTCTACCCGAAGCCGATGCTCGACCGGATCGAGCCGAGCGTCAAGGCGCTGATCGCACACGTCAGTGACAAGACCGGCTACGACGAGCCCGGCGTCCCCGAGCCGATCTCGCACGAGGGCGCGATGGAGAGCTCCGAGATGCACGACGCTCAGCACGCCACGACCGAGGAAGGGCAGCCCTGATGCCGTCCGAGTTCATGTCCCCGACGGTCGAGTGGTTCGCCCTCACCCCCATACTGGTCCTGCTCGGCGGCGGACTGCTGCTGATGCTGCTCGGTTCGCTCACCCCGCAGTGGCCGCGCGGTCTGTACGCGGCATTCGCGGCCACCACCGCCGGCACGGCGCTCGTGCTGTCGTTCGTCCTCTGGGACGACATCACCGACCGTGGCGCGGCGACGCTCGTCGGCGGAGCAGTCGCCTTCGACGGTTTCGCCATGTTCACGACGATCGCCATCTGTGTCGCGGTCATCCTTGCGTGCCTGGTGACCGACGACTACCTGCGTCGCGAGCAGCAGGACGGCCCAGAGCTGTACGCCCTGTACCTGATGGCGGCGATCGGGGCGATCGTCATGGCCGCATCGAACGATCTGATCGTGCTGTTCCTCGGTCTCGAGGTCCTGTCGCTCGCGATGTACGTGATGGCCGCCAGCCACCGCCGCCGTCTGGCGAGTCAGGAGAGCGGTCTCAAGTACTTCATCCTGGGCAGTTTCTCGTCGGCGGTGCTCCTGTACGGCGTGGCGCTCCTCTACGGCGGCACCGGGTCGACCAACTTCGACGGGATCCTCGCCGCGTTCAACGGTTCCGTGCAGGTCGAGCGGACCGACTCGTTCGTGTTGGCCGGCGTGGCGCTCGTCATCGTCGGGTTGGCGTTCAAGGTCTCGGCCGTGCCGTTCCAGTTCTGGACGCCCGATGTGTACCAGGGTGCTCCGACGCCCGTCACCGCCTATCTCGCCTCGGTCGGCAAGATCGCTGCGTTCGGGGCGATGCTCCGTGTGCTGGACGGCGCCCTGCCGAACTGGCGTGACGACTGGCGCCCGGTGATCTGGGTGTTGGCCGTCATCACGCTGTTCGTCGGCTCGCTGCTGGCCGTGGTGCAGACCGACGTGAAGCGGATGCTCGCCTATTCATCGATCAGCCATGCCGGCTTCATCCTCGTCGGTGTCGAGGCGGCAGGTCACTCCTCGGGCGAGCCGGTCCCCGGTCTCGGTGTGTCGTCGTCGCTGCTCTATCTGCTGCTGTACGCGGTGCTGGTGATGGGCACGTTCGCAGTCGTCACGGTCGTGGCCCGTACGGGTGACGACCAGACCGATCTCGGGGCGTTCCGCGGCTTGGGACGCGCACGCCCGGCGCTGGCGCTCGCCATGACCGTGCTGCTGCTCGCCCAGGCCGGAGTGCCGCTGACCTCGGGATTCATCGCGAAGTCGGGCGTGATCCTGGCCGCCGTCGAGGAAGAGAGCTACGTGCTGGCGGTGCTGGCGATGGTGGCGTCGGTGATCGCGGCGTTCCTGTACCTGCGGATCATGGTGAGCATGTGGATCGCCGATCCCGAGGCCGGTGACGATGCCCGCGAGCGTGTGCGGGTGCCCTTCGCCACGGGGTGTGCCATCGTCCTGGCCGTCGGCTTCACCCTGCTGATCGGGTTCTTCCCCGACTGGCTCATCGACGCCTCCGAGAACGCCACGGCAGTCGTTCGGTCCGTCGCCCCCTGAGTTCGCGCCTCGTCGGGCCGGTGGGGCGCCGACGGCGCTCGCTTCAGCGTGACGACGCGCGACGGATCAGCTCGTCGAAGATGCGTTGCTGGGCAGGTTCGACGGTCGTCGTGTCTTCGGGGTGCCACTGGACGCCGACGATCCAGGACGCGCCCGTGTACTCGACGCCCTCGACCAGACCGTGGGCGTCGTGAGCGACGGGGCGGATTCCAGCCCCCAACTCGTCGAGGCCCTGATGGTGCACCGAGTAGCAGTGGCGGAGGTGCACGGTGCCGGCGGCGTCGGCCAGCAACGAGTCGTCTGCGATCGTCACCTCGTGCTCGGCCATCCAGTGGCCCTCGACCTCGAGGTCCTGGACGAGCGT
>JBDKIV010000231.1:0-2768 GCA_039796935.1 Actinomycetota bacterium
TCGACTGGCTGGCCATCACCAGTTCTGGTGGCGGTTCGATCTCGCTCGTGTCGTACGCCGGCGAGCGCGGCCGTCTGAGCGCAGTGGTGCGCGGCACCGCCTCGATTCCGGGCGACAAGAACATCCACGGTCTCGCTGTTGCGCCGGACGCTCGGTTCGTCGCGTACACGTCGATCGACGACCCCGGCGGTGTCCGGGTGGTGGCGGCCCCCGGCCCGGGCGACGGCCACGAGCTCGAGGTCGTGTCGGTGCTGGTCAATCCACATGCTCCGCAGAAGCCGAAGGGCGTCCGGTTCTCGCCCGACGGGCGGTTCCTCGTGATCGCCTACGGCGGCAACGTCAGCCGGTCGCGGCGCCGGCTGAAGTCGGCGTTCGTCGAGGTGCATGCCTACGACATGGCCACCGGCTCGATCGGCGAGTTCGTGTCACGCAGCCCCGAGTCGCTGCACATGGCCGCGGGCGAGGCGGTCGCCTTCTTCCCCGACGGTTCGGCGATCGTCGTCACCGATCAGGTGGACGACACGGCGCAGGTGGTCGAGTTCGACCGGGCGACGGGTCGGTTGGGCGACGTGACCCAGCGCTTCGGCTGGGCGGCTGGTGGGCTGACCTTCGCCCACGGTTGTGCGGTCTCGCCCGATCAGCGGTGGATCGCGGTCACCAACTACGGCGACGCGTCGATCCGGTTCTTCGCGTCGAACCGTCGGGCCGTCGTCTGACTCGCGTCACGTCCGCCGCAGCGATGCGGGCAGCACCATCGTCGGACGCCAGGTCGTGTTGTCGACGTCGAGTGGGTGCGGGAACTGCCGCGCGTGGCCGGTCGCCTCGGCTCGGTCGTGCCGGACGAAGGTGAACTCGGCGACCTGCGGCAGTTCGATTCCGTCGATCGTGACGGACGGGAGACAGTTGTTCGGGTGGATGTGGACGCAGGCGTGCGTCTGCAGGAGTGTTCGCACGACGGGGGCCATGTGGCGGAACGTCGATGCGAGGTGGAGGTCGTCCAGGTGATGCAGTTCGATGACGATCACCCGGAAGCGTTGGAGGAGCGTCGGCGGCATCGTCGGCAGCACCTCCCACTCGGCGCCCTCGATGTCCATCTGCAGGACGAGGTCGCCCGGTCGGTCGCCGAGTGAGTGCTCGATCCAATCACCGATCGTGATCGTCTGGTCGGTCGTCACGGCACCCAGGTGGCGTTTCATGAAGCTGAAGCGGGGATGGGTCTCGGGTGGCGCCTCGACCGAGCCGTCGGCCAGGTACACGTCGATGCCTCGCTCTGCGCAGTCGAGTTCGAAACCGCTGACGGTGTCGACTCCCGGCGAGAAGCAGGCGGTGATGTCGTCGAGGCAGTCGGGAACCAGGTACCCGCCGTCAGCAGCCGGGCCGAGCCGGATCAGCGGATCGGCCGTGGTGATCGGATGGAGGGCTGACAGGAGTTCGACCAGTTCGGCCCGTGCTGTCAGCGGCGTGGGTTCGTGCCGACGCTCTCTGGCTGCATGGACGACGACGTTCCAGCCGTTGCTCGGGTGGTTGCGGATCAGTCGCTCGACCCGGTTCCACAGGACGGTGCGTGCCGTGCGTGCAGCCGGGCCGATCGCCCGTCGCGCGAACTGCTTCACGACTCGTGCCACGCTCAGGCCCCCTTGCCGATGATCTGCGAGCCGACTCGTCGGACCCGGCGCGAGCCGGCGCGAGTGACGGTCTGGATGGCGTCGAGTCTCGACGAACCCGGTGCACGACGGACGTAGCCGAGCACTTCCAAGAGTTCGCCCGCATGCCGTTCGACGTATCGGTGCTCGAACGCCGAAAGCGGACGGGTCTGCGACGTCGGTCGGTCGTGGAACGACCGCCGAGGTTCGGGGCTCACCGCCCGGAGCCGCTCGGCCGTGTCGATGCCTGCAGGGATCGCCGGGGTCAACAGCTCGTTCGGCCGACTGCCGAGGTCGGGCAGCGACCACGAGGGGTCGATCTCGAGGAACGAGCGGAGTTCGGCCCAGTGCTCCGGCCCGGCGAGCATGTCTTCGTAGCGCACGACGAGCGTGTCGTCGGCGCGACCGGCGGCCAGCCCGGTTCGAACTCGGTCGATCCAGAACTGGGTCGCCGCCTCGACGGTGCCGGGGGCCCAGCCCGATGCCCAGCTCTGCGAGGCCTCGAGGGTCGAGCGAACGACGTCGACCGGGTGCCGCACGACATGGACGAAGCGCGCACGGCCGACGAAACGCCGGATGAGATCGATCTGGAGCACATGGTCGGGCGTCTTCTCGAGCACTCGTGTCGCTCGGGGGGTGCTGGCGAGCAGCCCCGACCGAGCGATCTGCCACAGCTGGGCGCACCACGCGTCGAACGCCGCGTCGCCGATCACCCAGGAGGGCCCGAACCCGTCACTGCGCCCGAGGAGGTACTCGCGTTCGACTCGCGCGACGAGCCCGAACAGGTTGGTCTCGAGCGGCGAGGCGAACGACGGATGGGTCGAGAGGACAGCGTGCAGCCAGGTGGTTCCCGAGCGGGGTGCGCCGACGACGAACACGTCACCGGGTGCGTCGCCGGGAGCGTCGGCGGTTCGAGTCGTCATGGCAGCCTCGGGTCGGGTCGCGGAGCCGGGTAGCGGTCGGGGTGGGCGGCGACGAAGTCGATCAGGTCTCGTATGCCGGCATCGAGTGGTGTCTCGGCACGCCACCCGAGTTGCTCGCCTGCCTTCGACGGGTCGCACTGCCAGCGGTCGGTGTCCCAGCGTCTCGGTTCCATCGACCCCCAGTTCGGTTGCTCGTCCGTCG
>JBDKIV010000232.1:0-4190 GCA_039796935.1 Actinomycetota bacterium
CAACCTCGCGCTGCGCCACCTTGCGAGTGAACCCCTCAGCGTTACCGAGGCGCGCACGCTACGCGGCACCGGATGGGACGGAGACCTCGACGACATGCGCTCGAGTCGCGTGTGATCGTGATCGATACGTCGGCGTGGATCGAGTTCCTCCGGGGGACCGACTCGCACGTCTGCGACGCCGTCGACCGCCTCGTGTCGGACGACATCGCCATCTGCGATGCCATCTCGATGGAGGTGCTCGCCGGCGCACGCAGCGAGCGGCACCTCCGGCAACTCCGAGGACTCCTCGCCCGTGCCACGACGCTGCCCACCTCGCCAGCCGACTACGAACTCGCAGCCGCGCTCTACCGATCGTGCCGAACTGGCGGCGAAACGGTCCGCAGAACGATCGGCTGCCTGATCGGAGCCGTCGTCATCACGTCGGGTGCAGAACTTCTGCACGCCGATGCCGACTTCGCGACCCTCGCACGACACTCCGACCTCCGGATCCACCCCGACTCGCTGCGGTGACCGGAACGGGCCCCTGATCGATCGGTCGAGGTCGCTCTCTGGCGGTTGTTCCCGTCGCTCTGGCGGGTCACCACGCGTCGTCTTCATCGTCATCACCCGCGAAGACGGCACCGCATTCGGGGCAGTGGTCGAACTCGCTGAGGCCGAGGTAGGTGTGGCACTCGGGGCAGTACTCGTGGATCATGACGACCTCCTGACGCCGAAGAACGGATCGTCCGTCACCGAGTGTGACCACACGGCGAGCGACCCGACCCGGATCCACTCGCCCCCGACTCCCTACGCTGATGACATGAACATCACCCGCACTCGCCTCGCGGTCTCGGCGCTCGCTCTGACGGCCGCTGCACTCGTCACCTCGTGCTCGTCGACCGATCCGGTGGACGACCCGGCCGCCACCGGACGCGAACTGGTCACCGAGTTCTTGACGATCCTCCAGTCCGACGACCCGGACACTCTCGAGGACTTCCTCGCCGACAGCTTCCAACTGCAGCGTGCCGACGGCACCGGCGCCACCAAGGCCGAGTACGTGGCCGACGCGCCGACCATCGACACGTTCACCATCAGCGACACCTTGACAGCCGTCCACGACGGCGACCTGTTGACCGTTCGTTGGGCGGTGGTCATCGAGGAGACGATCGACGGAGCCGAGTACTCCGAGGCCGAAGCGCCCCGCCTCAGCACGTTCGTTCGCGAAGACGACGACTGGCACCTGGTGTCACACGCCAACTTCAACACCCCGTCCTGACGGACGGGCGCACGCGAGAACGGCCACCGGGTGAACCCGCCCCGGTGGCCGTCGTCGTCGTGATGGATGCGACCTCGCAGAGGTCGGTGTCAGTTCCCCGATCGAGCCACCGTGAAGGGCAGTTCGATCTCTGCGAGGTTGTAGGTCGGTTCGTACCCGCCCCGGACGAAGAAGACCACCTTGTACTCGCCGTCGGGGAGATTGGCGGTCGGCTTGGCATTCAGCGACAGCGCTGCGGGAAGCGTCGTCGGACCCGTGTCGGTCACCCACACGTACTGGCTGTTGGTGACGTCGTAGAGGCCGATCCAGTAGCCGGCAGCTGCCGACGCCGGGGTCGACGCAGACCACCCGAACTGGAACTTGGCCGTGCCTTCGGCCGGGTTGCCGACCAAGCGCACGAACGCCCCGTCGTCGGTGGCCACCACGGGTGGTGCCGCCGATGTGATCGCCGGACTCGTGACGGCGAGCATCGTCCCTGCCGCCACCGCCGACAGTGCGGCCTTTCGGAATCGGTTCATGATCATCTCCTTGTTGTTCTCGTCGGCCCGGTCGCGCAGCACCAGTGGCACCGCCCGATCGGTCTCCGACGACCTGTGGTCGTGGTGTCGATGTCGGCGACTGCGCCGACGACCGGGCATCCCACGGCACCCCCACCGGCAAACGGGAACGCCGTCGTTCCACCCGGACGGATCAGGCCGTCGGTCGCGGCAGCGTCACGACCTCGTCGCGGCGTGCGCACGTGCGTGCTCGTACTGTTCCTCGTACCGACGGGCGAGCGCATCGAAGCTGAACTGCCGGGCCACCAGCGAACCCGCTCTCCTCGTTCGCTCGGCAAGGGGCTGATCGTGGATCACCCGTGCCAGGCCCTGGGCGAGTGCCGCCGCGTCGCCGGGCGGGACGAACACCGCTGCACCCGAGCCACCGACGAACGATCGATACCCGAGCAAGTCACTGGCCACCACCGGTGTCCCTGCAGCCATCGCCTCGAGCAGCACCACGCCGAACGACTCCCCACCGAGCGACGGGGCACACAGCACGGCAGCCTCTGCCAGGCGCCGTCGCTTCTCGGCCTCGCTCAGACGGCCGAGCCAACGAACCCGCCGATCGGAACCGACAGCGCGCCGAAGACGCTCGGTCTCCGGCCCCTCGCCCGCCACCCAGAGCTCGACCGCGCCGGGCAGGAGTGCGTGCGCGCGAACGAGGACCTCGAGACCCTTGCGCGGTTCGTGACGCCCGACGAACAGGATCGCCGGCGGCCCTGCGGGTGCCGCGGGCCGTGGCGAGTACGAACCGAGGTCGACCCCGTTGAAGAGCACCTCGTACGACCCGCCCAGGTACCGGGCGGCCAGGTCGGCAGCGGGCTGCGACACGGCAACCCGGTGGTCGATCCGTTCGGCCAGACGGCGCAGCGGGCGAGCGAACAGCCGGTACGGCGTGCGCTCACCGGCCGCGTGGAACGTGGCGACGATGGGTGCCACGCCTGTCGTCAGCGCCGGGAGCGTGATGCTCGCCGCCATCGGTTCGTGCACGTGCAGCACATCGAACCTGCCCCGCCGGATCACCGTGCGAGTGCGCCACGCGGCGCTCGGGTGCGGCGCCATCGGGGCGAGTGAGCCGTTGACGGGGACGGCGATGCTTCGGCCCACGGGCCTGCACCCCGCCTCAGCCATCGCCGTCGTCGCTGCCGTCGACGCCGTCGACAGCCGGCCGGGGGCGATGACCTCGACCTCGTGACCGAGACACCTCAGCGCCGCTGCGAGGCCGACCACCTGGCCCTGCACACCGCCGGGTCTCGCAAGGTCGTACGGGCAGACGACGCCGACCCGCACCTACGCTCGACCGAGGGCCTGCGTCGCTCGCTCGCCGCTGCCGACGAGGACGGCCTTCGCCGACTCGAGGTCGCCGTGATCGGCCAGTTCGGCCTCGGTCAACGACGTGCGGAGCGTGCCGAACAGCAGGTCGCCGAGCGGTAGCAGGAAGTTCAGGTTGGCACCGAGATCGACGTGATGGATGTAGTGATGCCGATCGAGGAACGCGAACCACGGCTGCGCCTCGACGAGCCGATGGCTGCCCGGCCGATGGATGGTGTCGTGCACGACGATGAACAGGTTGGACACGACGACCGAACCGATCGCAAGGCCCACCACGAACGGCACGCTGCGCGTGGCCAGCCATGCCGGGACCCAGACCACCACCACACCGAAGGACAGGTACCACGCGAAGTGCGCGAGGCGCACGCCGGCGTTGCGCACCGCGGATGCGTGGACATCGGGCGTGCGCCAGCGGATCGACAGCCGCCTCGCCGGCCCGGTGGTGACGTACCGCCAGGTCGGGAAGAACGCGAAGTGATGGGCGGTGTGGACACGGAAGATCGCGCCCAGCGGGCGCACCACCGGCTCGTGGTACACGAACCGGTGGACGTACCACTCGATCGGGGCGGCGATCACAGGGATCACCGCCACGCCCAGCACGAGCGCGAGTAGTGCACTCGAGCCGCCACCATCCAGCGCTCGCACGACCATCATCACCCCGGCCACCGCCGCGACGACCGCCGCGGTACCGAGGACGACCCGCTGTGTGTCGACCGGGCCCACCAGCCTGGCCTTCGGGCGCGACTCGCCACCCATCGGTACCAAATCACGTTCGCCGACCTCGGTCATGCCGCACACCTCGCTCATCCGTCTCATCCGTCTGGATGAGTGGCGCCGGTACCCGATGCCGTCACACGGCAAACGTCTGTGTGTGAACGGTCAGTCGGCGAACCATGCGGCGTGGAAGCCGAGCGGCACCCGCGCGGCCATCTGCACCCGGGCCACCGGCTCGGCGGTCACGTCGCGCGCATCGAGGATGACGAGTTCGGACCGTTCGGTCGTCCGGTCGGTGACGAAGCTCAGCAGCCAGCCGTCGTCCTCGGACGTGCCATCGGGGTCGGGGG
>JBDKIV010000233.1:0-6534 GCA_039796935.1 Actinomycetota bacterium
CGATGAGCACCGAGGCATGGTCGGCGACGATGGTGAAGACCTTCCGCCCGAGCGACTCGAGCACCACGTCGGGCGGCGAGTAGCGGTGCGTGAACACGCGACCGACCGGCGGCTCGAACACACCGAACACGAGCAGCGACACGTCGACACCGCGGGCGACGGCACGCTCGAGCGACGCACGGACGGCCTCTGCCTGCTCGGGCCAGAGCGACGCGAACAGCGTGCCCTGCGCAGCCTCGATCACGTCGGTCGCCCGCTCGATCACCCCCTGGGTCCCCTGTACATGGGTGACGACGCGGGTCTCGGCAGGTCGGGCGATGGCCGGCAGGATCGCTGCCAGGCCGTCGATGGTGCCGCTCACCTCGCGTCGCAGACGCCCGATCAGTGCTTCGGCGGGCAGCGCGACGTAGCCGACCGTGCCGGTCTCGGCGTTCACCTCGAACGCTGCGCCGCGGGCGACGAGTTTCGAGAGGGTCTCGTAGACCGTGCTGCGCGGCACCCCCGACGACTTCGCGACCTCGTAGCCGTTCATGACGGTGCCGTGCGACAGCAGCGAGAGGTATGCCTTGGCCTCGTAACCCGACATTCCCGCGGCCTGCAGAAGCCCGACTGCCGACTCACGATCCATGAGCACGAGACGGTACCCGATGGCCCCGTGGCCGACCCGACCCGGACTCCTCGCCCACCTGCGTCGTCAGCCGCCTAGCGACGCACCGACGCACGCGGCTACTCTGACGCCCCGGCAGTCAGACGTCTGCCGATTCCTGAGGGGGAGTTCCATGACACAACACCATCGAGGACGCGCCCGGCTCCTCGCCGCCGGCCTGGTCGCCGCCGGTCTCTTCGTCGCCGCGTGCGGCGGTGACGACGCCAGCCCCGACACCACAGCCGCCGCCGACACCACCGCAGCACCCGACACCGCCGCACCGGTCGACACCGAGGCGCCGGTCGACACCGAGGCACCGGTCGACACCGAGGCCCCGAGCGAAGGTCTCGCGTCGGCCGATGCGCTGGCCCGGGTCGAGTCGTTCCGTCAGCCCGTCGCCGACCTCCCGCTGAGCGAGTCGGTGGCGATCGAGGCCGGCAAGAAGGTCTTCTACGTGCAGTGCGGCGTCGCCGTCTGCCAAGAGATCGCCACCGGCATCGAAGCCGCCGCTGCGGCGGCCGGCTGGACCTACGAGACCGCGTCGCACCAGGACACGCCCGACACCGTGGCATCGGCGTTCGATGCCGCCATCGCAGCGCAGCCCGACGTGATCCTCACCAGCGGCAACCCCCGTGAATGGTTCGCCGCACAGCTCGCCACCCTCGAAGAGACGGGCATCCCGGTCATCGCATGGTCGCTGCCCGAAGGGTACGAGCCCGGTGAGGGCATCAGCGCCAACCTGCTGACCCAGGACGACTACTACTTCTACGGCGTGCTGATGGCCGACTACGCGGCCGCCACCACGACGACCGGCAACATCCACTTCGTCGGCCTGCCGACGTTCCCCGTGCTGTCGATCGTCCAGGAAGGCTTCGAAGCCGAGATCGCGACCGCATGCCCCGACTGCACCGTCGAGGTCAGCGAGGTCGCCGTCACCGACATCGGGACGAACCTCCCCGGCCAGATCGTGTCGGCCCTCCAGGCCAACCCCGAGCTCGACACCATCGTCTACGCCTTCGGCGGCATGCTCTTCGGTGTTCCGGATGCGCTCGACTCGGCCGGTCTGATCGATCAGGCCAAGGCCGTGTCGCAGGCCGGAGGCACGCTCAACTTCGGCTTCATCGCCGAGGGTCGTCACCAGGTCGCCGAAGTCGGGATCGCCTCCGAGCTGCTCGGCTGGCGGGCCATCGACGCCGCCGCCCGCGTGCTCGCCGGTGGCACCCCCGGCCGCGCCGAGACCCCGAGCAACGCCGTCATCGACGGTCGTCCCGACATCTTGTCGGGTGGTCTGCCGCTGCAGATCCTCGAAGCCGACAGCATCGCGGACCCGTCCGCGCTGTGGCCCGGCGTCGACGGCTTCCAGGACAAGTTCACGGCCCTGTGGGGTCTGTGACCGTCGTGTTCGTCCTGTGAGGCGGATCTCGGATCCATCATGGATCTGACGTATGAACAGCGGGGTGGGGTCGGTGTCGCCACCGACCCCACCCCTGTTCTGCACATCGAGTCGTTGTCGAAGACCTACCCCGGTCAGGTGGCGCTCGACTCGGCGCACCTCGAGGTGCGCCCCGGCGAAGTCCACGCGCTCGTCGGCCAGAACGGGTCGGGCAAGTCGACCCTCATCAAACTCCTCGGCGGATACGTGCAGGCCGACCACGGCTCGTCGGTCCGATTCGCCGGCCAACCCGTCGACCTGTGGCACCTCCACCACGAGCAGCGTCGGCGCATACGCATCGTCCACCAGGACCTCGGGCTCGTCCCGACGCTGTCCGCCGTGGAGAATCTCGGCCTCGGGCGCGGGTACATCACCGGCCCTGGAGGCAACATCCGCTGGCGGGCCGAAGCGGCACGCGCACAGGAACTGCTGTTGCGCTTCGGTCTCGCACCCGACGTCCGCCAGCCCGTCGGGTCGCTCTCTGCCGCCGAACAGGCTGCGATCGCCATCGTCCGCTCACTCCAGGACTGGGACGAGCAGGCACCCGGTCTCCTCGTGCTCGACGAACCGACCGCATCGCTCAACCGACGCGAGGTCGACGCCCTGTTCCGCGAGGTCCGGCGGGTCGCCGGCACCGGTGCGGGCGTGCTGTTCGTCAGCCACATGCTCGACGAAGTGCTCGACCTGGCCGACCGCGTCACCGTGCTGCGCGACGGCAAGGTGGTCGCCGCCGGCGTACCGACGTCCGACCTCGATCAACGCGCCTTGGTCGACCTGATCGTCGGCCGCCCGATGAGCGACCTCTACCCGGCGCCGCTCGCCCACCCGTCGGGCACCCCCGTGCTCGAGGTCGAGATGGTGTTCGGCATCACGCTGCGCGGCGTGAGCTTCAAGATCCACCGCGGCGAGGTGATCGGCATCGCCGGCCTCGTCGGGTCCGGTCGCGAGGAGATCGCCAACGCCATCGCCGGGATGACCCCGCGCTTCGCCGGCAAGGTGCTCGTCGACAAGAAGAAGGTCTTCGCAACGCCCCGCGACTCGCTGCGAGCCGGCGTCGCGCTCGTGCCGGCCGACCGAAAGGGCATCGGCCTCGACCTCGAAGAGCGCCTCGCCGAACATGTGGCACTCCCCCGTATGGGCGGCTACCAGCGGCGGACCAGGCTGCAGCGGGCTGCGCTGCGCGCCGATGTCGCCGAGTGGATCGGCAAGCTCGAGGTGCAGCCGCCCTTGCTCGACCGACGACTCGGCAAGTTCTCGGGCGGTAACCAGCAGAAGGCGGTGCTGGCCCGCTGGCTCCGCACCGAGCCGAAGGTCCTGCTGCTCGACGAGCCCACCCAGGGTGTCGACGTCGGGGCGAAGGCATCGATCTACCGGCACATCACCGAGGCCGCCCGCGACGGGATGGCCGTGATGATCGCCTCGTCCGACGCAGAAGAACTCGTGCACCTGTGCGACCGTGTGCTCGTGCTTCGCGCCGGCATGGTGAGTGCAGAACTCGCAGGGCCCAATCTCACCGAGGAACGTCTGGTCGCCGAGACGCTCGGCGCCACGTCCGACCGCAAGAACATGAAGGTGGCCCGCGAGCCGGTCCTCGTCACCGTCATCCGTGACGATGACGAGGCGCCTGAGCCCGTCGCCCAGACGGCACCCGTTCCGACCGCCGCCCCTGCACCCCCGGTGACGGGGGGCCGCCTGAGCGCCATGGTCCGCCGAGCGCTGGACAAACTCCGAAAGAAGAACTGACCCATGCAGATCGACGAGCGCACCGGCGAGGTGGTGCGGCGCCCAACGCTGAAGAAGAACAAGATCACGCGGCGCCACCGTGTCGTCAACGAGCGCGTCGAGCGGACCAAGACGATCGACAGCCGCTTCGACACCCGACGCTCACCGTTCAAGTGGAAGAAACTGCACCCCCGAAACATCGGTGTCGTCTATCTCTACGCGCTGATCTGGGTCGTGTTCACGCTCTGGATCCCCGACACGTGGACCATGTGGCTCACCCACCGCTCGGTGCTCAACCAGAACGCGATCCTCATGGTCGTGGCACTCGGTCTCCTCGTTCCGCTCTCGGCCGGGGTGTTCGACCTGTCGATCGGCGCGACCATCTCGGCGGCCGCCGTAACCGTGTCGTGGGGCATGGTCGAGGCCGGGTGGTCGGTGCCGTTCGCGATCGCCGTGTCGCTCGTGCTCGGCCTGGTCGTCGGCTTCGTCAACGGCTGGATGGTCGTCAAGATCAAGATCGACTCGTTCATCGCCACGCTCGCGATGAGTTCGATCCTCGGGGCCTACTCGGTGTGGCGTTCCAACAACCGTTCGCTCCTCGGGTTCCCCGACAGCTTCAAGAACCTCGCCAGCGAGTTCGCCTGGGGTGTCAACCGGACCGTGGTGCTCGCCCTCGTGGTCGCCATCGGCTTCTGGTACGTCCTCGAACACACGGCGCTCGGGCGGTACCTGTTCGCCACCGGAGGAGCCCGAGAAGCGGCCCGTCTGGCGGGCGTGCAGACCGACCGCTACCTGTGGGGATCGCTCATGACGTCGGGGCTGTTCTCGGCGCTCGCCGGCGTGATGCTCGCCGCCCAGTTCGGCTCGACCCAGGCCCAGTCGGGTGTTCCATACCTGCTCCCTGCGTTCGCCGCCGCCTTCCTCGGTTCGACGCAGTTCAAGCGACGCTTCAACGTCTGGGGCACCGTGCTCGCCGTCGTGGTGCTGCAGTCCGGCGTGAAGGGTCTGCAGTTGGCCGGCGTGGGCACCACCTGGATCGAGAGCCTGTTCTTCGGCATCGCGCTCGCCGTCGCCGTCGGATTCTCGACGTTCCGCAAGCGCGTCCACGGCGGCCAGCGGCGATGGTGGCGCCGCGAGGAGAGCGGCCCCGAGTACCTGCTCGGACGAATCATGCGCTGGGGCGTGCCGCGGACAGAACAGTCGAAGAAGAATGCCGAGCAGTGGTGGTTCGACCCCGAAGACAGCGAAGGACATCACCTGAAGCCATGAGATCCGACGCCACGCACACGCACACGAACACGAACACGCACACGATCAGGGAGACACGATGAGCCTCGTCGGAGCCAGAGTCCTCCGCAAAGAGGATCCCCGCCTGCTCTCGGGCACCGGGACCTTCGTCGACGACATGTCGCCGACACGGTGCACGTTCGCCACCTTCGTCACCGCGACCGAAGCGCACGCCCAGATCCGCAGCATCGACGTCCGTGCCGCCCTGAAGATGGAGGGCGTCCTCGGGGTCTGGACGGCTGCAGACTTCGTCGACTACCCGGACCTCCCCGGTGGCCTCTCGGGTCTCGAGCGACCGGTGCTGGCTCGAAACACCGTCCGATTCGTCGGTGAACCCATCGCGGTCGTCGTCGCCGAAGACCGGTACCTCGCTGCCGACGCAGCGGCAGCCGTGATGGTCGACTACGAGGCCCTGCCCGTCGTCACCGACACCGACCAGGCGACGGCACCCGACGCTCCCCTGCTGTTCCCCCGGCACGGTTCGAACATCGCCACGATCGTGCCGATGATGGACGACCTCGAGCGAGACCTCGAGCGTGCCGACATGCGCGCCCACCTCCACCTCGTCAACCAGCGCTGCGCTGCGGTCGCGATCGAGGCGATGGCGTGCCTGGCCGACTGGAAGCCCGACGGGCTGACGGTGTGGGCGACCTTCCAGGCCCCGCACCACCTCCGCAACTACCTCGCGTCGTGGCTCGACATCCCTCAGGTCCTGTGCCGTGTGATCGCACCCGACGTCGGCGGCGGCTTCGGGTCGAAGATCGTCTGGTATCCCGAACTGTTCATCGCCCCGGTCCTGTCGAAGCAGCTCCGCAGGCCCGTCAAGTTCGCCCAGACCCGCAGCGAGGCGATGCTGCAGATGGCACACGGCCGCGACCAGGTGCACGATCTCGACGTCGGTTTCGATCGCGACGGGACCATCCGCGCCCTGCGGTTCGTGATCACGCAGAACCTCGGCGCCTACCCCGACCCGACGGGCCTCGGCCTCGCCGTGCTCACCAGTTGGATGGCTGCCGGTTGCTACCGGATTCCGAAGGTGTCGACGTCGTTCCGGACGGTCGTCACCAACACGACACCGGTGGCCGCCTACCGCGGTGCGGGGCGGCCCGAGGCGGCCTACTCCGTCGAGCGGATCATCGACCTGGTCGCTCGACGCACCGGCCTCGACCCGGCCGAGGTCAGGCGGAAGAACTTCATCCCACCGAGTGCGTTCCCGTACGAGACGCACAACGAACCCGTCGTGTACGACTCGGGCGACTTCCCGAAGGCGCTCGACGAGTGCCTCTCGATCATGCGGTACAGCGAGTGGCGGGCCGAGCAGCAACGACGCCGCGCCGATCCGAACGCCAAACTGCTCGGCATCGGTCTGTCGTGCTGGCTCGAGATCGCCGGGTTCGGGCCGAACGGTTCTCTCGAGGGCTTCGGCCACCTCGCGTCGTGGGAATCG
>JBDKIV010000234.1:0-24174 GCA_039796935.1 Actinomycetota bacterium
GAGTTCAGACGTGTGCTCTTCCGATCTCGAGATCTACGGGCGGGCGAACCTCGCGGGTGTCATCGTTCGTGGGTCTCTACCGGCTGCGAGGTCGGTGTGGCCAACAGAAGCGGCGCGCCGGCCGACCAGGCCTGGGGAGCACACGAGGTGGGGTAGGGCACCGGTCGTCCTCCGCGAGACCGGTCGAAGCCACCGAAGAGTTCCGGCAGTCGGCCCGTCGGCCCTGCAGCGTCGAGCAGTGCTCGCGCGAGCGTCGTCCCCTCGCTGCATCCGTATCGGGTCATTCCGGCTGCGACGAGGGCGGTGTCGTGAGGCCACACCGACCCGCAGTGGTAGCTCAGTGGGTTGTACGCAGGATTGCGGGTCGACAGCGTGCGCATGCCGTACCCGCTGAACATGTCGGAGTGCATGAGGCGGGCGGCGAGCCGCTCGGCCCGTTCGACCCGGGCGGTACCGGTGAAGAGGAGGTGCCCTGCGTTGCTCGTCACGCTCTTCACCGGCCGGTCGTGACCATCGAGCGCAAGCGCATAGCAGTCCTCGTCGTCCATCCAGAACGCTGCGTCGATGTTGTTCGCCAAGGTTCGGGCGCGTTCACGCAAGGGAGTCGGGTCGCCGGTCCCGTAGCGGTCGCGGAGTTCGGCGAGGCCGCGCAGGGCGGCGTGGACATAGCCCTGCACCTCGACCATCGAGATCGGTCCAGTTGCAAGGCGTCCATCCGCGTGGCGAACGGCGTCGTCGGAGTCCTTCCAGCCCTGGTTCGCGAGACCTGCCGCTCCGTGTACCGAGCCGGCGTACTCGACGAAGCCGTCACCGTCGAGGTCCCCGGGCCCGAGGCACCAGTCGATGGCTCGCTCGGCCGCGGGGAGGAGGTCGCGCACATCCGCCTCGGGAGCACCGCGGCGTGCTGCTTCGCACAGTGTGACGACGAACAGTGGTGTGGCATCGACGGTTCCGTAGAAGGTCGCCCCCCACCCGTCGGGTCGCTGGACCACTTCGCCGCGTCGTGCTTCGTGAGGGATCTTGCCGGGTTGCTCGAGCGTGACGGGATCGTGCGACCGGCCCTGGCGGGCCGCCAGGGCCTGGAGCACCCCGATGGCGAGATCGGTCCGGTACGGCAGGGTCTCGAGACCGGTGATCAGCGAGTCCCGACCGAAGAGCGCCATGAACCACGGTGAGCCGGCCGCCACCACCATCGGGTGGGGAGGCATCGTGTCGCGCATGAGGAGGAGCCCGATGTCGCTCCACGATCTGTCCCAGACGTGCCGGGGCAGTTGGTCCGGCGGCGGCCCTGCTGCATCGATCCAGTCCTGTCGCTCGGTCGGGGTGGGGAAGTGGTGGTGGTGACCGGTACGCAGCGGCGTGACGGTGATCGTGACGGTCTGGCGACCTCTACCCGGGAGTTGTTCGATGATGTGGACTCCGTCGCGCAGGACCTCGTCGGCCCGGTCGACGTGGATCTTCACGCCCCGCTGGAATCCGCGGTGCTGGTAGCGCAGTACGAGGTCGTCGTCGATCGCCCCGTGCGACACCGTGCCGCCGCGCGGTCTGATTCCTCGCTTGACCTCGAACAGATCGGAGAAGTCAGCTGCGACGGTGATGTCGAGTGCTACCGATGCGGGCTCGGCAGTGAGGTTCTCGAGCGTCACCGACATCGTCAGGTCGTCGGACAACGTCCAGTGCTGCTCGACGAGGAGGTGCGGAGCGGTCGGGTCGCCGACGGTGCCGGTCATGGTCATCTCGCAGTCGAGGCAGTCCTGGGCGAGTGGAATCGGGGGCTGACCGTCGAAGGTGATCGAGAACGTCGACAGGAGCCGAGTGTCCTCCGAGTAGAAGCCCTGCGCCCCGCCGGGCCGTATCGAGCCGTCGGCTTCTGCGATGACGAAGGTCGATCCTGCCAGGAGCGTGATGCCCCCCTGCGTCGACGGGGTGAGACGATCCACCGTGTACGCGCTCGACGGTGCTGTGCTCATTGCTGCTGAGACCACAGAGTTCGGTGTGACGCGATGACACCCCGGTAGAAGCGTTCGTGGTCGAGCGCCATGCGGGCCATCGAGAAGCGCTCCTCCATGTCCTGCCGGCAGCGCTTCCTGTCGATCATCGGCGCCCGGGTGACGGCCGACGCGAGTTCGTCGATGGTGTCACCGAGATACCCGGTCGTACCGTCGATGACGATCTCGGGCATGGCACCCCGAGGTGTGGCGACGACAGGCACCCCGGCGGCGAGAGCTTCGATGGCCACGAGTCCGAAGGGTTCGTCCCATTGCAGCGGATTGAGCAGGCACGTGGCCGACGCGAGGAGGGCGGACCGCTGTGAGCGGTCGATCTCACCGACGAACTCGACGTCTTCGCCGAGTCGCGGTGCGACGAATGCGTCGTAGTACCGGCGTTCATCGGGCTCTCGCATCTTGGCGGCGATCACCAGCGGCACCTCGGCGCGTCGGGCGACGTCGATGGCCAGGTGAACCCCCTTGTCGGGAGACATCCTGCCGACGAAGAGCGCATGCTCGCCCGGACCATGGTTGGCATGGAGCTGGGTGAGGTCGAGACCGTGGTGGATCACGGCGGCAACACCGGTCGGGCCTGCCGTTCGTGCTTGCGCCGCCGAGATGGCCACCACCGGCATCAGGCGGGCCAGTCGGTCGAACGCAATGCGGAGGTCACCGGCGAACGGCCCGTGGTTGGTCACCACGACCGGCGCGGACGAGATCGCCTCCCCGACCCAGGGCCCGGTGAGGGTGTGATCGTGAACCAGGTCTGCCGACCACGCGTTGGCTGCCTCGTGAGCGAACACTGCGTGTGCCAGGTCGGTGTGGGTGTGCATCTGCTCGGTCCCGAGTGACGCCGGGCCAACGTTCACCCGCTCGACCGGGCACGTGCTGTCCCCGGCGCAGATCAGCAGAACCTCGTGTCCTCGCTCGGCCAGTCCCCGACAGAGTGCGTCGAGGACCGCCTCGGTGCCGCCGTACGACGGCGGTGGGACGGGTAGCCAGGGCGGGGCGACGATGGCGATGCGGAGCGGGTGCTTCCTCGGTGGTCGTGGATGGGTGGTGGCATGCAACCGCGTCGGTTGGAGCGATGGGCGAGTGGCGGGCACGGTGGCGGTCTCCGTTCGTGATGCCGTTCGTGGTGTCGGTGTCGCCGTGCCCTGCCTCGCGCACGGTCAAACGACCGGTGAGCGAGAAGCCGTCGCAGAGGCGATGTCGACGACCTCGCATGATGCATAAAACATGGCTTGTGAGACATGTTGTTGAGTACAGTGATTCGCATGTCGGCACGTTCGATCGTCACCCTCGCCGGGTCGGTTCCGCCCTGGACCTTCCTGACCAACCACGCTCATGTACTCATCTGCATCGCCGACGAGCCGGATGTACGACTGAGCGAGCTGGCGCGACGAGTGGGCATCGGAGAGCGTGCGGTGCACCGGATCGTGCACGAGCTGGTGGATACCGGGTACCTCCGCGTGCGCAAGGAGGGCAGACGCAACGTCTACGAGATCGACCTCGATCGTCCGCTGCGGCATCCGCTCGAGTCCCATCACCAGATCCGCGCCGTCGTCTCGCCCCTGCTCTCGGCACAGGCATGACCATGCTCGCCGCATCCCTTGCCGACAATCTGCTCACGGCGCCGGTGATCGCCTTCGTCGTGGCCCTCGTGGCGACACTGCTGCGGTTCGAGTTGCGTCTGCCCGAGGCGCTCTACCCGATCCTGTCCACGTTCCTGCTCGTGGCGATCGGCCTGAAGGGTGGCAAGGCACTGGGGGCGTCGTCCCTCGGCGACGTCTGGCTACCGCTCGTCGCTGCGATTGCACTCGGTGTCGTCACGCCGTGCCTCGCCTATCTGCTGTGGCGGCGGGCGGGCAGGATGTCCGTCATCGACGCTGCAGCGCTCGCTGCGCACTACGGCTCGGTCTCGGCGGTGACGTTCACGGTGATGCTCGCGGTGCTCGACGCCCGAGGTATCGCCTACGAGGGCTTCATGGCCGGTCTGCTCGCCGTGCTCGAGGTCATCGGGATCGTCGTGGCGCTGTTCCTCGCTCGAGGGGCCGGGCCGGGTGACGGGTGGAAGACCGCCTTGGGCGAGGTCGTCCGGGGTCGGAGCATCGCGCTGTTGGGTGCTGGCCTCGTGGTGGGTGCCATCGTCGGCGAGCAACGCCTCGCCCCGACGGACCCACTGTTCGTCGGCCTGTTCACGGGTGCGCTCACACTGTTCCTCGTCGAGATGGGCGTGGTCGCCGCCGAGCGGCTCCGCGACATCCGCCGCGGAGGATTTCGTCTGGTGGTGCTCGGAGTGCTGGTGCCGGTCGTCAACGGTTCGCTCGGAGTGGTGGCCGGTGCACTCGCCGGACTGTCGACCGGGGGAGTCGCCGTGATGGGCGCGCTCGCCGGCAGCGCTTCCTACATCGCCGCACCTGCCGCAGTGCGTATCGCACTGCCTCAGGCGAGTCCCGGTCTGTACGTGACAGCATCTCTCGGCATCACGTTCCCCTTCAACCTGACCCTCGGCATCCCCTGGTACACGGCGCTCGCCGAGCGTCTTGCGTGAGTTGTCGACAGTCCGATCGGAGCCACCATGAACACGACCATCAGACACCTCGTCACGATCGTCGCCGAGCCCGTCGTCGAGCACAAACTCCTCGACGATCTGAAGCGCTGCGGTGCGAAGGGATACTCGGTCGGGCCCGTGCACGGTGAGGGAGCGACCGGCAATCGCTCGCTCGACCTGACGGGGCCGAGCATCCGGGTCGAGACCGTGGTGACCGAACAGGTCGCCGAGCGGATCATGGACATGCTGGCCGCCCACTACTTCGACACCTACGCCACGGTTGCGTGGGTCAGTCCGGTCTACGTGGCGCGGCCCGGGCGCTTCTGACGCGCCGGGATGCGGGCAGCCGTTCGGTGTGTCAGAACACGAGCACCGGCTTGATCACCGCACCGCTCGCGCTGGCCTGCTCGGCCTCGTTGATCTGCGTGATCGGGAACCTGGTGATGAGCTCGTCGAACGGGAACACCCCGTCGGCGTTCATCCGGGCGAGCCGGGGAATGAACTCCTCGGGGGTCGAGTCACCCTCCATCACCCCGGTGATGGTTCGTCCTCCGATGAGCGACAGGAAGTCGAAGGTCAGGTCACCGAAGCCGACGCCGGCGAGAGCGAGCGTGCCGAGGTTGTTGAGGCCGTCGAACGACCCGCGCACGACGGCTGCGTTGCCGGTGGTGTCGAATGCATAGTCGGCCCCGCTCGAGGTGATGTCGCGAACCTTCGCGGCAAGCTCGCTCGGTGGGCACGACAGCACGTGGGTGGCCCCATATCGTTCCGCCAGTTCGAGCCTCGAGGCATGGCGGTCGACGGCGATGATCCGTTCGGCCCCGATGTACTTGGCGGCCATGACGCCCGAGAGCCCGAGTGCGCCGGTGCCCGTGATGACCACGCTCGAGCCTGGCTCGACTGCGAGGGTCTGCATGATGGCCCCGGCCCCGGTCTGAACGCCGCATCCGAGAGGACCGAGGTTGACCAGATCGAAGGTCGGGTCGACCTTCACGACGCTGTTACGGGCGACCACGGTACGGGCGGAGAACGACGACTGGCCGAAGAAGTGCGAGCCGACGGGGGCGCCGGTGGAGTTCGTGAAGGCGGACGAACCATCGGGCCGCCCACCGGACATGTTGTGGAGCGAGAAGTTGAAGCAGTACGGCAAGCGTCCGCGAGCGCACGCCGGGCACGCGCCGCAGTGGTTGAAGCTGAGCACGACGTGGTCGCCCACCTCGAGACCCGTCACGCCGTCACCGAGCGCTGCCACGATCCCGGCACCCTCGTGGCCGTACACCCGTGGGCCGGCGAAGAACTCCGGGGGAAGTTCTCGCGACAGCAGGTCGGTGTGGCACATCCCTGCAGCGACGATGTCGACGAGCACTTCGCCAGGTCCGGGTCGTGACACCTCGAGTTCTTCCAGTGTGAACGGTCCGTGTCCTGTGCGCAGTACCGCTGCTGTCGTCTTCACCGTGTCCCCTTCAGGTGTTCGCACCGGTCGGTACCGGCCGCCGTTGCACGGTAGCGGTGACGAGGCAGTCGACGATCAGCGGCCGAGTCGGACCGGCAGGATCCTGGGGCCGCGCACTTGCCCGTTGGCCCACGTGACGGGGCGGCTCGTGTCGAGCGAGTAGCTCGGGAACGCACGGAGCCATTCCTGAAGCGCGACGGTGAGTTCGAGCCGAGCGAGATTCGAGCCGACGCACCGGTGAATTCCGAGTCCGAACGCCACATGACGGTTGTGGGCGCGATCCAACTGGAACTCGTCGGGCGATTCGAACGCGGCCGGGTCATGATTGGCTGCGGGGAACGTGAGCAGCATCTGCTCGCCCGGCCGTACCGGGCATCCGGCCACCTCGGTCTCGGCGATCACCTTGCGTGCCATCGTGACGGGTGCGTAGTAGCGAAGCACCTCCTCCACGGCGAGTTGCCAGAGGAGGTCGTCGTCGGGTGTGGCGACGAGGCGCTCGACGTGTTCGGGATGTTGCGCGAAATGCCAGAGCCCCGAGCCGATGGCACTCCACGTCGTGTCGATCCCGGCGACGATGAGGAGCCGGACGTAGCCGCACTTGAGGTTCCAGTCGACCGGCTGACCCTCGATCTCGGCATGGGCGATCATCGTCAGCATGTCGTCGCAGGGGGCCTCGAGGCGTGACCGCAACAGTCCGTCGATGTATGTCGTCATCTCGGTCATCACCTGGATGCGAACGGCGTTGTCGCGCGGTGCCAGCTGGAAGTTGCGATAGATCCAGTCCCGGAAGAGATCGGCGTCGTCCTCGGGTAGCCCCGTCAGGGCACAGATCCCGCGCACCGGGATGTGTTGCGAGTACTGCTCGGCCGCATCGGCGCAGTCGTGGCCCTCGAGTTGCGCGATGAGCGACGCGCAGAACTCGCGAAGTGGCGCTTCGAGTGGCGCCACCCGTTTCGGGCTGAACGCGGGAAGCAGGAGCCGCCGGTGGTCGTGGTGGTCCGGTGGATCGGACGTGATCGGTGGCGCAGGTGCACGGGGTGCGTCGGGTCTGCCGACGTTGACCCAGATCGAGGAGAAGTGCTCGGTGTCGTGGGCGACGGCGGCGACCGCTTCCATGGTGACGGGCATGAATGCTCGTCCATACCGTTCCGTCGTCGCCATCGGGCACTCGGCCCGGACGCTGTTCCAGATGTCGATTGCGTTGGGACCCCACTGATCGTCGAGCCAGTCCCAGTCGTTCACCCAGTCGGTGACCGGTGGCATGTCGATGTGTTCTCCGCCGTAGGCCATGTGCATACCCCCCGAGTCGTGCAACGCCTTTGCGAGAAATCTACTCATCGCAGCGCGCCGGGTCAGTGCCTCCCGGGCGGATCGTGGTCGGCGAGGAGCTCGTCGACCGGGCGCGGCAGGCGCCTGCGCCAGTTGGGCTTGCTCGTGTCGCCCGGATGGTTGGGTTGCTCGCACGCACCCGACAGGTCATCGGTCGTCACGAGGCGGATCACCGACCCACCGTCGAGCAGGGCCCGGTGCGCGAGTCGAATCGCTTCGGCAGGGTCGCTCGCACCTTCTGCGACGGCCGTCAGCCGCGAGTGCACCGCTTGGTCGGAACCCTCGGCGCCCTCGCCGAGGAACACCTGGGTGATCGTCGGCAGGTCGTGCGTGGTGATGGTGCCGAGGGACTCGCGTGGCCAGTCGGCCGGTGGAGTGGACTCGAACCACAGGACCCGTGTTCCCGCGATCCCGCGCTGCATCAGCGCGTCACGCACGCCCGGTTCGACCGTGCCCAGATCCTCGCCGATGACGAAGGCCCCGGCTCTCGTCGCCTCGATGCACACGATGTCGAGCAGTTCGTCGGCTGGGAAGTGGACGTAGGCGCCGTCACCCGGTGTTCGGCCGACCGGCACCCAGTACTGCCGGAACAGGCCCATCACGTGGTCGATCCGAAGTCCCCTGACGCCGCGCAGGGATGCGCGAACCGTGTCGATGAACGGCTGGTACAGAGCAGCGCGAAGCTTCCAGGGGACGAATGGTGGCAGGCCCCACTCCTGACCCGCAGGCTGGAACCGGTCGGGGGGTGCGCCGATACGGGCCTCGAGTGCGAGGAGGTGGCGATAGTCGTACGCGTCGGCGCCAGACGGCGAAAATCCGACCGCAAGATCGCCGATCAGCGCCACGCCGGTCGCTGCGACATCGGCGAGTTGCGCTTCGAGCCGGCCCTGCACCCACTGGTGGAAGCGGGCACGCCGTTCGAGGTCGTGGTCGACAGGAGGTAGCGGATCGGGCCATCGCGTCCAGTCGCTCAGCAAGACGTCGCAGCGAGCGTTCCACCATGCAACCGAGTCGGGATCGGTGTGAGCGGTGTGTCCCGCCTCGAGCGCCGCCTCGAACTCTGCCTCGAGCACCGAACGCTTGGCGATCCACACGTCGTCGCGGTCGATGAGGCGGTCCGGGTCGCAGACCAGCCGCGCCGGTGGGGGTGCATCGATGGCCAACAGCAGCGGGTTGAGTGTCCGTCGGCTGCTCGGGTAGTAGGGGCTCGTCTCTTGCGGGAACGACGGTGCGGGTTGGTGCAGGGGACTGGTGAGCAGCGCTCCACCGCCTGCCGCCACGACACGCTCGGCGAGCTCACGCAGATCGGCGAGATCGCCGATTCCCCACGACCTGCTGCTCCAGAGGGCGTAGATCTGGGCGGCGACACCCCAGGCTTCGACGGGTTCGGGGCATCGCCTCGGGTGGACGACGAGGCGCGTCACCGGCCCGCCGTCGACCGGTGCAAGGTCGTGATAGCCGATCGGCGTGCTCGCGTCGAGATGATCGACGACCCCGACCGCTTCGCCGCTCTCGAGCGTGAGGTGGTTCGGACCCCACAGGTCGTGCTCGGTACCCTGCTGCACGAACCAGATGGGCCGACCCGGGACGGGTTCACCCATCTGCGCCCGGAGGAGCTCCCGGGTCTCGGACGACGTTACGTGCCACGTTCCGTTCACGTCGAGATAGCCGTCGGCAATGCCCCAGTCGTCCACCGTCCCATTCTGCCGAGCGGGCCCGGCTCGTGGCGCGATCGCCGGTCTCTACACTCGTCCGAGTGGGGAGACGAATGATCGAACGACGCCTGCGGCAGACGACTGCTCGACTTCGCACGCTGCGCGACGAACTCCGGGTGGTCGACGACCAACTCGCCGCCCTCGCCGACGATGCGGCGGATTCCGGCATCCGGGCGTTGGTGTCCGAGACCGCCGGCGCGTCGTACGAGTACCGCAAGGCGCAGGAGCATGCCGATGCGATGAGCAGGCAGCGAGCACGCGTGGTCGAGTCGATCCTCGAGCTCGAGCTCCGGCAGGACCAGCTGCTCGACCAACTGAGCGCGCTCGCGGCTCGGTGAGGTCCGAGCGTTCGGCGATCCGGTCGTCGGTCGTGGGGCTCGTCGGTCCGACCTGCTTGAATGGAGCGGTCTGCCGGCCTTCGCCCGGCACGTGGGAAAGGACGCCGATTCGTGACCATCCGTGTGGTGATCGCCGAGGATGAGGCAATCATCCGGCTCGACCTGAAGGAGTCCCTCGAGGAAGAGGGCTACGACGTCGTGGGCGAGGCCGGGCGGGGTGACCGTGCAATCGAACTGGTTCGAGACCTCCGGCCCGATCTGGTGATCCTCGACATCAAGATGCCCGGTGTCGACGGACTCGAGGCGGCGAAGGTGATCGCCGGTGAGCGTCTGTGTGCTGTGCTCATCCTCACTGCGTTCAGCCAGCGCGAGATCATCGAAGAGGCTCGAGACGCCGGGGCGTTGGCGTATCTGGTCAAGCCGTTCCAAAAGAGCGACCTCATCCCGGCGATCGAGGTGGCGATCGGACGATTTCGTGAGCTGCAGAATCTCGGCGGAGAGCTCGACACGCTCGAAGAGCAACTCGCCGCTCGCAAGGTGATCGACCGCGCCAAGGGGATCATCATGGACGAGTGCTCGTTCAAGGAGCAGGAGGCGTTCACGTACATCCAGCGCATGGCGATGAGCGAGCGCTGTCGTATGCGTGACGTGGCAGAACGCATCATCGCAGGCACGCTCCGCCCGTGAAGCTGCTGCTCCTCGACGGCAACTCGCTCACGTATCGGGCGTTCTTCGCCCTGCCGACCGACATGGCGACTGCCAGTGGGCAGGTGACGAACGCCGTGTTCGGCTTCACGTCGATGCTGATCAACCTGCTGAAGGACCACCGTCCCGATGGGATCCTGGTCGCGTTCGACCGGCCGGAGCCGACCTTCAGGCACGAGATGAGTCCCGAGTACAAGGCTCAGCGCGAAGAGACTCCCGACATCTTGCGCCAGCAGATGGGCCTCGTCCGTCAGGTCCTCGAAGCACTGCGGATCTCCACCATCGATCTGGTGGGATGGGAGGCCGACGATGTCATCGCGACGGTGGCCGAGCGAGCGAAGACCGACGGTCACGATGTCGTCATCGTGACGGGTGATCGTGACAGCTACCAGTTGGTCAGCGATCCACACGTGAAGGTGCTGTACAACCGGCGCGGTGTGAGTGACTACGCGTTCTACGACGAGGCCGGCATCGTCGAACGTACGGGTGTCACCCCCGCTCAGTACCCCGAGTACGCAGCGCTCCGTGGCGACCCGAGCGACAACCTTCCCGGAGTTCCGGGTGTCGGCGAGAAGACCGCGGCGAAATTGATCACCACCTACGGCGGCCTCGACGGCATCTTCTCGAACGTCGACCAGCAGACTCCCAAGCTCCGTCAGAACCTGATCGAGAACGAAGCGCGCGCCCGGAGCAACCATGAGCTGATGGTCCTGCGTCGCGACGCGCCGATCGAACTCGACCTCGATGCGCTCGGAATCGATCCCGATCAGGCCGAGGTTCGTCGACTGTTCGACTTCCTCGAGTTCAAGTCGCTGTACGAACGCCTGGTCGAGGCGCTCGGTGTGGCGGGCTCGGTCCCGACGCCGTCGTCGTCCGAGGTGCTGCACCCAGAACTGGTCGAGGCGCGCTCGTCGGTCGAGGCGGTCGCCACGCTGAGGGCGCTGGCGGTCGCAGACATCGCAGTCACCTGGTCGGGTGAGCCTGGTCGTTCCCTCGTCACGGGTCTCGCAGTGGTCGTCGATCCGTCGACGGCCGCTGTGCTCTGGATCCCCGAGGCCCTCCTGGCAGATGGCTCGGTGTGGGCGGCGGTCGCCGACGTCGCAGCGGTGCGGGGCCACTTCGTCAAGACCGTGATGCGCGCGCTGCTCGCCCGAGGTGTCCTGCTCGCGAACCTTCGTCTCGACACGGCGATCGCTGCGTATCTGATCGACCCGGCCGAGACGCGGTACTCGATCGGTGATCTCCTCGAGAAGTACACGTCGTTCCAACTGGGCGCGCACGTCGATCCGACGTCGAGCGGTCAGCTCGACTTCGGAGGCGCCGACGACGGTCGGGTCCGGGCTGCTGCCGAGGCTCTGGCCGTCGGCCGCCTCGCCGATGCGCTCGAACACGCGCTCGAACTGCAGGGCATGGCCGGGCTCTACCGCGACATCGAGAATCCGCTCGTCGTGGTCCTCGCCAAGATGGAGCACGTCGGCATCGCCGTGGACATCGACGAGCTCAGGTCGTTGAACGCGAGGCTGACGGCTGACTGCGAGCGTCTGACGGCGCTGTTGCAGGGCATCGTCGGTCGGCCGTTCAACGTCAACTCACCGGTCCAACTCCGCGACATCCTGTACACCGAGCGCGGTCTCGTGCCCGGCAAGAAGACCAAGACCGGCTTCTCCACCGATGCTGCCACGCTCGAGAAGCTTCGCGATCAGTGGCCCGAGTTCATCGATCCACTGCTCGAGTTCCGAGAACTCGAGAAGTTGCGGAGCACCTACGGCACCGGCCTGCTTCACGAGGTCGCCGCTGATGGGCGGATCCATGCGACGTTCAACCAGACCGTGGCTCGTACCGGTCGCCTCAGCAGCGATCAGCCGAACCTGCACAACATCCCGGTGCGCAGCGACGAGGGACGTCTGTTCCGCAAGGCGTTCGTCCCTGCGGCGGGTTGTCGTCTGCTCGTGGCCGACTACAACCAGATCGAACTGCGCTGCATCGCCCATCTCGCGGGCGACCCTGGTCTGATCGAGGCCTTTTCGAGCGGGCAGGACATCCACAACGCAACGGCGGCGCGTGTGTTCGGGGTCGACCCGGCCGCCGTCACCGTCGACCAGCGCTCGAAGGCGAAGATGGTGAGCTACGGGCTCGCGTACGGGATGGAGGCCTACGGTCTCGGACAGCGGTTGGGGATCGCCACGGACGAGGCAGCGGTCATCCTCGACGCCTACTTCGCCGCCTTCCCGACGGTGCGCCAGTACATGGAGCAGACGGTGGCAGAGGCCCGTACCCGTGGGTACACCGAGACGCTGTTCGGGCGACGACGTCCGATCCCCGAGTTGTCCAACCCCAACTTCCGCATCCGCCAGGCCGGCGAGCGCCAGGCGATGAATGCGGGAATCCAGGGCCTGGCTGCCGACATCTTCAAGGTCGCGCTCGTTCGCATCGACGACGACCTGGTGCGCCGTGGCGTGCGGTCCCGTCTGGTCCTGCAGGTCCACGACGAGGTGATCGTCGAGGTACCAACATCCGAGTGCGACGATGTCGGGCCTGCCGTGGTCGAGATCATGCGCTCGGCGGCCTCGCTCGACGTCCCGCTCGAGGTGAACGTCGCCTGGGGTGCCACCTGGGCCGACGCAAAGGGTTGACGATGACTGCTCCAGGGCATTGGTTCGAGCCGATCGCTTCGCACCTGGGTGCCGCCTATCTGCGCTACTCGTTCACGAAGGGGACCCGACAGGAAGTCGATCACTTGGTGGCGGCACTCGACCTGCGGCCCGGTATGCGGGTGCTCGACGTGGGCTGTGGTCCGGGCCGCCACTCGCACGAGCTTGCCCGACGAGGGTTGACCGTGCACGGGATCGACATCTCCGAGCGCTTCATCGAGCTCGCCGCCGCCGGCGCGCCTGCCGGAGCGACGTTCGAGCGGCTCGATGCCAGAGCGCTGAGCTTCGATGCGTCGTTCGACGTCGTGATCTGTCTCTGCCAAGGCGCGTTCGGCCTGATGACTGCCGACGGCCACGACGAGACGGTGATCGGTCGGATCTCGGCGGCCCTCGTCCCTGGCGGACGGCTTGCGCTGAGTGCCTTCAGTTCGTATTTCGCGGTCAAGTACCACGAGGACGCCACGTTCGATGCCGATTCGGGTGTCAACCACGAGCGGACCGAGGTGCGCAGCGAGGACGGCGACGTGCTCGCTGTCGACCTCTGGACCGGGTGCTACACGCCCCGCGAGCTCCGTCTGCTGCTGCGGGCCAACGATCTTCGGGTCGACAGCGTGTCGAGCGTCGAGCCCGGGGCCTACGGAACCGCAGCACCGACGACCGAATCGGCAGAGTTCTTGGTACTGGCGACGCGCATCTGACCTGGTAGCCTTGGCGCGTCCCGACTTTGCGGGTCGTCCGTATCCCTTTTTTCGAAAGCACCGAGTCCTTTGTCCGACACCTCCACCACCTCGTCCGGCTCCTCCATGGGAACCTTCGACGACGAGGGCAACTACACCCCCCGCCAGATCACTGCCGACGATCTCGGCATGTCCTTCGCCGATGCCATCGACGGCACGATGGTCGAAGTCGAAGACGGCCAGCTCGTCAACGGCGTGGTCGTCAAGATCGACCGGGACGAAGTCCTGCTCGACATCGGCTACAAGAGTGAGGGTGTCATCCCGTCGCGAGAGCTGAGCATCCGCAACGATGTCGATCCGCACGAGATCGTCTCGATGGGCGAGCAGATCGAGGCGCTGGTCCTGACGAAGGAAGACAAAGAGGGCCGCCTGGTGCTCTCGAAGAAGCGTGCGCAGTACGAGCGTGCCTGGGGCACCATCGAGCGCATCAAGGAAGCAGACGGCATGGTCGAGGGTCCGGTCATCGAAGTGGTGAAGGGCGGCCTCATCGTCGACATCGGTCTGCGCGGGTTCCTCCCGGCATCGCTCGTCGAGCTCCGTCGAGTGCGTGATCTGGCGCCCTATGTCGGCAAGACGGTGCAGGCGAAGATCATCGAGCTCGACAAGAACCGCAACAATGTCGTCCTCAGCCGTCGCGCATTCCTCGAAGAGACGCAGAAGGAGAGCCGCGACAGCTTCCTCACCAACCTGAAGCCCGGCGAGATCCGCCAGGGTGTCGTGTCGAGCGTGGTCTCCTTCGGTGCCTTCGTCGACCTCGGCGGCATGGACGGTCTGATCCACGTCAGCGAGCTGTCGTGGAAGCACGTCGATCATCCGGGCGCGGTCGTCGCCGTCGGCGACCCGGTGACGGTGCAGGTGCTCGATGTCGATTTCGATCGCGAGCGCATCAGCCTGTCGTTGAAGGCCACGCAGCAGGACCCGTGGCAAGAGTTCGCCAGCACCCACGAGGTCGGCCAGTTGGTCTACGGCCGAGTCACCAAGCTGGTGCAGTTCGGTGGTTTCGTCCAGGTCGGCGACGGCATCGAGGGTCTCGTCCACATCTCCGAGATGAGCGCCCACCACGTCGATTCGCCCGAGCAGGTCGTCACGCCGGGTGAGGAACTCTGGGTCAAGATCATCGACCTCGACCTGGCCCGTCGTCGGATCAGTCTGTCGATCAAGCAGGCCGCAGAGGGCGGCGAGCTGGCCGAGGAGTACCGCCAGCACTTCGCCGTCGACGATCAGGGCAACTGGACCGCCGGTCCCGACGATGCCGAGCGCGAGGCCGCCTGGGCCGAGTACTACGGCGAGGGCGGCGAAGGCGCCGCTGCCGAGGCCGCCGTCGAAGCCGACGCGGAAGCAGCCCCCGAGGCCTGACGCCCCCCTTCATGATGTGATGGCTGGGCCGACCGTCGTCGGTCGGCCCGCTGTCGCACCTGTGCCCAGGCCTCGTTCCTGGTCGGGGCCGATGCCGAGACCACGATCACGACGCCACGGGCCGAGTGTGCTCGCTCGGCTTCCGCCGTCCAGCACGGCACGATCTCGATCAGCGTTCCATCGGCTGCTCGGTGGTGGTTCTCCTGGTACTCGAGCAGGGTGCGCCACCCCTGCCGTTCGAGTGCGCGCCGATCGCCACGCTCCATGCGAGCGGCGACGTGGTCATGTCGGTCTGAGCGGCGCGAGCGGAGCGGCATGACGACAACGATGCACCATGGTGCCTGTGGATCGTCAGTGCCAACTACCTGTGATCGTGCTGTGGACTGTGGGCGTCGGCCTGTGGAATGGCATCGCCTGCGGGTTCACTGCAGTCGGACGATCCCCAGCCGCATTGCGGTCAGCACCGCCTGCGTTCGGTCGCGGGCTTGCAACTTGTCGTAGATCGATGCCAGGTGGTTCTTCACCGTCTTCTGACTGATGATGAGGCGAGCGGCGACCTCGGAGGTGGCCATGCCGTCCGCGATCAGCTGCAGCAGTTCTTCCTCGCGACGAGACAGCACTGGCTGTTCCCTGCGGCACCGCTCGACTGCTGTAGCGACCCGTGGAGAGACGACTCGTTCGCCGTTGACGGCTCGCTCGAGCGCCACGATCACTTCCGCCAGCTCGGTGTCCTTCGTCAGATAGCCGGACGCCCCGGCGCGCCAGGCCTGTTCGACGATCTCCGGCTCGGCGTGACCCGTCAGCATGACCACCCGTTGGCGGCCGTCGGCGGCCAAGATGCGCCGAGTTGCCGCGATGCCGTCGGTGCCGCTCATCGCGACGTCCATCACGACGACCGTGGGGCGAAGCTGCAGGGCCATCGAGACGGCGCGATCGGCGTCACCCGTCTCGCCGACGACCGACAGACCGCGCGATCGAAGCACACAGGCGAGTGACTGGCGGAGCACCGCATGGTCGTCGACCAGCAACACCGATGGGTGAGTCATACGCCGACCATCGGCAGTATCGGTTGCTGACTTGAGAGAAATGTTGGGCCAGACTGACCACCATGATTCTCGTGGGGCTCACCGGTGGTATCGGCTCTGGCAAGACCACGGTCGGGCGCATGCTCGCCGACCGTGGTGCGGTGATCGTCGACGCCGACGCCATCGTCCGAGACGTGCAACAACCCGGGTCGCCGGTCCTGGCCAAATTGGCAGAGCGGTTCGGTCCCGAGGTGATCGCCGAAGACGGCTCGCTCGATCGTGCTGCAGTGGCCGCGATCGCCTTCAGCGACCCGGAGGCGCTGAAGGCCCTCAACGCCATCGTTCACCCGGCAGTGGGGGACGAGATCACCCGGCGCGTGCTGGCCGAGCGACACGGCGATCGAGTCGTGGTGATGGACATCCCGCTGCTGACCGAGAACCCTCGACCTGGCCTGCAGGCGATCATCGTGGTCGACGTGCCGACCGAACAGCAGGTGCAGCGCCTGGTCAGTGGTCGGGGGTTCGACGAGGATGATGCGCGTGCGCGTATTGCTCGTCAGGCGAGCCGCGAGGACCGACTGGCGACAGCGACGTACATCATCGACAACAGCGGTACCACCGACGACCTCGTCGGGCAGGTCGAAGCGCTCTGGTCGGCGGTCACGGCGTTGGACCAACTGCCGGCCGATTGGGAGTTCCCGCCTCGCCCGACGGCTGCCTGAGGTCGAGTTCGCCCTCGATCTCGCCGTCGATGACGGTGCCCGTCGGCTCGAAGCCGAGGCGTTCGTAGAACCGGCGTGGTCCGCCCGGGCCGTCGACCCAGCTCGTCAACAGCCTCGTGCAGCCCTGCCGGCGCATCTGGTCGGCGATCATGGCGATGACGGCCGAGCCGATCCCTCGCCGTTGGTGCATCCGGTCGACGAGTAGACGCCACAGATACGGATCCGGATGAGCGTCGGTGACGTCGGCGAGCATCACGAATCCGACGGGTTCTCCGTCTGCGACGACCCCGCGCATCCACGGCACGACGGGTGCGCCGTCGATGACCTCGGGAAACAGCGCATCGCGGAACGATGCCCACATCGGGGCGACGAACCGTTCCTGTGACCGATGGGTCGCGAGGCGCGAGAACGCTCGAACGGTCTCGGGACCGAGCGCGACGAGCTCGATCGATCCGTATTCGGCGGGCCTGGCCGTCCAGGCCTCGCGGTCGCGGCGCAGGAGCGCATAGCGCAGGTCGTCGACCACCTCGCCACGGATGACGGCTGCGTCGCGCTCGCATCCTTCGTACAGGAAGCCCTGCTGCTCGAGCACGCGCAGCGACGCGAGGTTGCGCGGGTCGAGCGACGCCGTGATTCGCTGCACGGTCGTGTCTCGGAAGAGCGCGTCGACCAGTGCCGACAGTGCCTCTGAGGCGTGTCCTGCCCCCTGGAATGCCCGAGCGACGGTGTAACCGACCTGTGCGACGCGTCCGTCGTCGCTCAGACCGACGGCGAGATCACCGATCATGACGCCGTCGAGGTCGATCGCCAACTGGGTCCAGCCGTCGGGGTCGAGGTCGTCGAGTGTCGACTGCTCGGACAACATGCGGCGCGCCTGGTCGACCGGGTACGGGAGTGGCCACGACTGATGTCGGGCGATGGTCGGGTCGTTGCGGTACCCGGTGAGGACGTCGGCATCGGTGGGCCGCATGACGCGGATGGTGAGGCGACGGGTGACGAGGGGCAGCAACGGCATCACGCTGTTGTAGCCGATGCGGTCGCCGGTCGGGCAGAGCGGACCCACCCGGGTGCGCACGACGAGCGTCGGTAGGCTCCACACGTGTCGATCGCACCGTCCTCCAGCCCGATGCTGAGCGGCGAGCCGTTCCGGGTCGTGTCCGAGTTCGAACCAGCGGGCGATCAGCCGCGAGCCATCGCCCAGTTGAGCGACGGTCTCGTACGGGGCGACCGGTTCCAGACGCTGCTCGGGATCACCGGTTCGGGCAAGAGCGCCACGATTGCGTGGACGATCGAGCGGGTGCAACGGCCGACGCTCATCCTCGCTCCCAACAAGTCGCTCGCCGCGCAACTCGCACAGGAGATGCGCGAGTTCTTCCCCGACAATCGCGTCGAGTACTTCGTGAGCTACTACGACTACTACCAGCCCGAGGCCTACATCCCCTCGAGTGACACCTTCATCGAGAAGGACTCGTCGATCAACGACGAGATCGACCGGCTCCGTCACTCGGCCACCGCAGCGTTGCTGACCCGTCGCGACACGATCGTGGTCGCGTCGGTCAGTTGCATCTACGGAATGGGCAACCCCGAGGAGTACCGGGGGCAACTGCTCGACCTGAGCGTGGGCGTCGACTACGACCAGCGCAGCATCCTGCGCCGACTCGTCGACCTGCAGTTCGACCGCAACGACATGACGCTCGGTCGCGGCAAGTTCCGTGTTCGCGGTGACACGATCGAGGTCCATCCCTCGTACGAAGAGACCGTGCTGCGGATCGAGATGTTCGGTGACACGGTCGACCGTCTCACCGTGATCGACCCGCTCACCGGCGAGCAACTCCGAGAGTTGAAGCGGACGCAGATCTTCCCGGCCACTCACTACGTGGCAGGGGAGGAGCGCATGCGCCGCGCCGTGCTGGGGATCGAGGCAGAACTCCAAGAGCGACTCGCCTGGTTCGAGGCGAACGGCAAGTTGCTCGAGGCGCAGAGGCTTCGGATGCGGACCCAGTACGACCTCGAGATGATCCAAGAGGTCGGCTATTGCAACGGCATCGAGAACTACTCGATGCACATCGACGGCAGGACGTACGGCGAGCCGCCGTTCACCCTGCTCGACTATTTCCCCGACGACTACCTGCTGGTGATCGACGAGAGCCACGTGGCCGTGCCGCAGTTGCACGGGCAGTACGAAGGCGACCGGAGCAGGAAGGACCAGCTGGTCGAGCACGGGTTCAGGCTTCCGAGCGCTCGTGACAACCGGCCACTGCGCTTCGACGAGATCATGGAGCGTCTCAATCAGGTGGTGTTCCTCTCGGCCACTCCCGCCGACTACGAGCTGCGCGTGTCGCAGCAGGTGGTCGAGCAGATCGTGCGTCCGACCGGTCTGGTCGATCCCGAGGTGATCGTCAAGCCCACCAAGGGCCAGATCGACGATCTGATCGAGCAGGTGAATGCTCGCGTTGCTCAGGGTGATCGGATCCTGGTGACGACCCTCACGAAGAAGATGGCCGAGGACCTCACCGACTATCTCCTCGAGCAGGGCCTTCGGGTCCGGTACCTCCACAGCAACATCGACACGATCCAACGGATCGAGACACTGCGCGGACTCCGGCTCGGCGAGTTCGACGTCCTCGTCGGCATCAACCTGCTCCGCGAGGGCCTCGACCTTCCCGAGGTGAGCCTGGTGTGCATCCTCGATGCCGACAAGGAAGGCTTTCTCCGCAGCGAGACGTCGTTGATCCAGACGATGGGACGGGCGGCGCGCAACGTCGACGGCCAGGTGATCATGTACGCCGACACGATCACCGTGTCGATGCAGCGCGCCATCGACGAGACCCAGCGGCGTCGAGCGCGCCAGCAGGCCTACAACGAGGCCAACGGGATCAATCCGCAGACCATCCGCAAGGCCGTCGGCGACATCCTTTCGCTCCTCGGTCTCGGGGGCGATGGCTCGGCGCCGGTGCCGGGTAAGGATCGTCGCCGTCAGCACGAGCGCGACAAGGTGAAGCGAGAGCTCACATCGCTTCCCCAGCAGGAACTGGCCCGCCTCATCCAGACCTTGGAAGAAGAGATGCACGAGGCGGCAGCCGAGTTGAAGTTCGAGTACGCCGCCCGCCTCCGAGACGAGGTCAACGAACTGCGCCGGGAGCTGCGAGACGCCGGCTGACCACGGGGTGGGCGCGGGCGGCCGGGGTAGCCTGCCCCTGATGGCTCCTTCCGCCAAAGCAGAGCCCAGCACGATCGTCGTTCGAGGTGCCCGGGAACACAACCTGAAAAACATTTCCGTCGACCTGCCACGCGATCGTCTGATCGTGTTCACGGGTCTGTCGGGCTCGGGCAAGAGCAGCCTTGCCTTCGACACCATTTATGCAGAGGGTCAGCGGCGGTACGTCGAGAGCCTGAGCGCGTACGCGCGGCAGTTCCTCGGTCAGATGGACAAGCCCGACGTCGACGTCATCGAGGGCCTGTCGCCGGCGATCTCCATCGACCAGAAGTCGGCAAGCCGCAACCCGCGCTCGACGGTCGGCACCATCACCGAGGTCTACGACTACCTGCGGTTGCTGTATGCGCGGATCGGCGTGCAGCACTGTCCCGAGGACGACACACGCCTCGACCGCCAGACCCCCCAGCAGATCGTCGACCGGATCCTGATGCTCCCCGAGGGAACACGGTTCCAGGTGCTCGCGCCGGTGGTGCGCGGCCGCAAGGGCGAGTACGACACACTGTTGCAGGACCTCGCCTCGCAGGGATTCGTCCGTGCGCGCGTCGACGGTGAGACCGTCGACATCGCCGAGTTCGTGAAACGGGACGAGAAGCTCGCGCGCTACGAGAACCACCACATCGAGGTGATCGTCGATCGCCTCGTGCAACGCGAGGGGATCGAGCGCCGACTCACCGACTCGCTCGAGACCGCACTCCGCCTGGCTGAGGGTGTTGCGCAGGTCGAGCTCGTCAACCGAGAGGGGCTCGACGACGAGACGCTCACCTTCAGCCAGCATCTCGTCTGCCCCAGCTGTGGTGCGAGTTACGAGGAGTTGGCTCCACGCAACTTCTCGTTCAACTCTCCCTACGGTGCATGTCCGACGTGTGATGGTCTCGGCACCACCTTCGAGGTCGATCCGGATCTGGTGGTGCCCGATCACGACCTCAGCATCAACGCCGGGGCGATCGCGCCTTGGCGCAGCGCTCACACGCAGTACTTCAACCGGATGCTCGAAGCGGTTGCCGACGAGCACGGCATCGACCTCGACGCTCCCTACGGCTCGCTGACGGCGAAGCAGCAGAAGATCATCATGCACGGCGTGTCAGGCAACCTGACCGTGAAGTACCGGAATCGCTACGGCCGCAACCGTCAGTACTCGACGGCATACGAGGGTGTGATCCCGTGGATCAAGCGCCGTCACGAAGCCGCCGACAGCGACTGGAGCCGCGAGCAGTACGAGGGCTACATGCGTCAGGTGCCGTGCGGTGCCTGCGGAGGCGCCCGACTCAAGCCGGCGACGCTCGCCGTTCGCGTGAACGATCGCCACATCTCCGAGGTGTGCGACATGAGCATCGGTGAGTCGGCAAAGTTCCTGAGTGGACTCGAGTTGAGCGAGCGAGATCGGCTGATCGCCGAGCGTGTCACCAAGGAGATCAACGCTCGTCTGGGGTTCTTGCTCGATGTCGGTCTCGATTACCTCTCGCTCTCGCGTTCGGCCGGCACGCTCGCAGGTGGCGAGGCGCAGCGGATCCGCCTGGCCAGTCAGATCGGATCGGGACTCGTCGGAACGCTCTACGTCTTGGACGAGCCGTCGATCGGGCTCCATCAGCGCGACAATCGACGGCTGATCGACACGCTCCTGCGGCTTCGCGATCTCGGCAACACGGTGCTCGTGGTGGAGCACGACGAGGACACGATCCGCGAGAGCGACTGGATCGTCGACATCGGGCCGGGTGCGGGCGAGCACGGCGGCGCAGTCGTGTACAGCGGTCCCGTCAAGGGCATCCTGAAGTCGAAGGATTCGGTGACCGGGCAGTACCTCGCCGGCAAGCGGACCATACCGGTACCGCAGCAGCGTCGGCGCCCGACGGGCGAGTCGCTCCGGGTCGAGGGTGCCCGAGAGCACAACCTGCGCAATCTCGACGTCGAGATTCCGCTCGGCTGTCTCGTCGCCGTCACCGGGGTCTCGGGGAGCGGCAAGAGCACCCTGGTGCGCGACATCCTGCTCCCGGTACTCATGCAGAAGATCTACAAGAGCAAGACGGCTGCCGGGCGGCACAAGCGGATCACCGGGATCGAGCAACTCGACAAGGTGATCGACATGGACCAGTCACCGATCGGGCGCACGCCGCGCTCGAACCCGGCGACCTACACCGGTGTGTTCGACAACATCAGGAAGTTGTTCGCGACCACCGCCGAGGCAAAGGTCCGCGGGTACCTGCCAGGGCGGTTCAGTTTCAACGTGGCGGGTGGCCGCTGCGAGGCGTGCTCCGGTGACGGCACGATCAAGATCGAGATGCACTTCCTCCCGGACGTCTATGTGCCGTGCGAGGTCTGCAAGGGCGATCGGTACAACCGCGACACGCTCGACATCACCTTCAAGGGCAAGAACATCGCCGAGGTGCTCGACATGCCGGTGGCGGAGGCGGTCGAATTCTTCACCAACCAACCTGCCATCGCCCGCCACATGCAGACCCTGGTCGACGTCGGACTCGGGTATGTGCGTCTCGGTCAGTCCGCTCCGACCCTGTCGGGCGGCGAGGCGCAGCGCGTGAAGCTTGCGTCGGAGCTCGCCAAGCGGAGCACCGGCCACACCATCTACCTCCTCGACGAACCGACGACCGGCTTGCACTTCGAGGACGTCCGTCGGCTGTTGACCGTGCTCTCGCGGCTCGTCGACCAGGGCAACACCGTGCTCGTCATCGAGCACAACCTCGACGTGATCAAGACCGCCGACTGGTTGATCGACCTCGGTCCCGAGGGAGGCAGCGGGGGTGGTTCGATCGTGGCAGAGGGGCCACCCGAGTACGTCGCCTCGGTCGACGCCAGCCATACGGGGCGGTTCCTGCGTCCGTTGCTCGGGCTGTGACGGCGCCCGCCCCATCGTCCCTGCCGAACCCCTCCGACGGGGTCGAGTTCGGTGGGCTCCAGCGCCGCACGCTGACGACGCTGCGGATGAGTCAGATCCCGGCGCAGGCAGCGGTGTCGGGGATGGTGGCGGTGGTCGCGCTGCTGGCGACGCAACTGCTCGACAGTGACCGGCTGGCCGGTACGGGCAGCGCTGCGTTCACGCTCGGCTCTGCGCTGGTGGCCGTCCCGCTCAGTGGGTTCATGCGCCGTCGCGGTCGCCGCCCGGGCCTCGTGAGGGCGTTCTCGCTCGGGGCCGTCGGAGCGCTCACGGCGGCGGCGGCCGGTCAGGTCGGGTCATTCACGCTGTTCGTCGTCGGGATGCTCATGTTCGGCTCCGGCCAGGCGGCTGCGTTGCAGGGTCGCTTCGTCGCTGCCGACCTCGCGGCGCCGGAGGAACGGCCACGGGCGATCGGTTCGGTCGTGTGGATCGGGACCCTCGGTGCTGCGTTCGGTCCGCTCTTGACCCCGTGGGAGAAGGCGTTCGCCCGCACGCTCGGCCTCGAGGAGTTGGTCGGGCCCTTCCTGTTCGCGGCGCTGTTCTTCGGCACCTCGGCCACCCTGGTCGCTGTTCGCCTGCGCCCCGATCCGCTTCAGGCGGCGGGCATGATCGACCCGCTGGCACAGCGGGTTCGACCTGTTCGGCAGGTTCGCATGGCAGCGGGCCACATCCGCTCGAACCGAGCTGCTCAACTCGGACTGGTGTCGATGGTGGTGTCGCAGACGGCGATGGTCGCCGTCATGACCATGACGCCTCCATACATGAAGGATCATGATCATGCGGCGCTCAGTCCGTACGTGATCGCGCTCCACATCGTCGGAATGTACGGATTTTCACCCTTCGTCGGCCGAGTCATCGAACGGATCGGTCGACCCGCATCGATCATGGTCGGCTCGCTCGTCCTGGGTGCGGGCACGTTCATCTCGGTGGTGGTCGGATACTCGGCGCCGCTCGTCTTCGTCGGCCTGCTGTTGCTGGGCGTCGGATGGAGCTTCGGCCTGGTGGCGGGGAGCACCCTGCTCACCGAATCGGTGCCTGCGGATGCGCGGGTGGAGGTGCAAGGGACCGGCGATCTGACGATGAGCCTGTTCGGCGGCGCAGCGGCGTTCAGTTCCGGGTTCGTGAAGGCATCGTTCGGCTTCGCTGCGCTCGCCTATGCAGGGACGCTGCTCGCAGGTGTTCTGCTGGTCTACGCATTGGCCGGCCGTTCGATCGGTCGGGTCGACGTGGCCGCCCGTTCGTAGCCGTCGGAGCCGTCGGACCAGCCCGCAGTCGGAGTCGCCGTCGCCGTAGCCGCCGCCCGCCGGGTCACTGACCGCGCAGGCGCCTGCCGAGTTCGCTGAGTCGTTTGCGCTCGGCATCGCTGAGACCGACCGAGTTCATCTTGTCGAGAAGTCTGTCCATCTCGTCCTGGTCGGTACTGGACGGGGGAGCCCACGGCCCCTGGGTGACGACCCGGTCGAAGTCGCGGCTCTGCTTGCGCTGTGCGGTCCCTCT
>JBDKIV010000235.1:0-5685 GCA_039796935.1 Actinomycetota bacterium
CCAGCGTGTAGCCGACCACGACCCACAGGACCGGGATCACCAGAACGCAGTAGAAGTTCATCATCAACATGTTGAGCACGTTTCGACCACGGTCCATCCCGCCGTAGAAGAACGCAAGGCCTGGAGTCATGAACAGCACGAGTGCCGCCGAGACCATCAACCACGCAATGTCACCCGTTTCCATCAGCTTCCTCCTGCGCTTCACCGCGCCAACGTGCTCCGAACGGTGGTGTACCGAAGCAACGACAGCCTGGCGCGGTCCTGTTACACAGATGTTTCGGCAGCGACGCGTCACGATGAACAACCAGAGGTGCCGCCTCGAAACGTCCCGGGGTGCGGCGGTTGTTTAGAGTCGGGGACATGACCGTCACCGAACCTGCACCCACCAAGGCCGAGCGCTGGACGGCTCAGTGGAAAGAGCTCTACGCAGAGGTCATCACCACAGGGCTGTGCACCGGATGTGCCGGTTGCGTGGTGACCTGTCCGCACGACGTGATCGGCTACGAGCACGAGGAAGGCAAGTACAAGCCGTTCCACCTCGAGGAAGAACTCGGCCTCGACAACTGCATCCACGGCGAGAAGGGCTGTACCACCTGCACGCGCGCATGTCCTCGATTCCGGGCGTGGGAGCCGGCTGCCGACATGCACCTGTTCGGCCGAGTGCGCGAGCCCGACGAGATGGCGGGGATCTGGCGCCAGCTGTTGCTGACCCGCGCAGCCAACGACGAAGAGCACCAGAAGGGCCAGGACGGAGGGTTCGTCTCGGCCATGCTCAACTGGCTCCTCGAGCACGACTACATCGACGGTGCACTCGTGTCGGGGGTCGAAGACGACGACGCCTGGAAGGCAAAGCCGGTCGTCGTCACCAACCGCGACGAAGTGCTTGCCACCGCCGGCAGCCGCTACACGTACTGCGCCAACCCGCTGGCACTGCCCGAAGCCAAGGCGCGGGGCCTCAACCGCCTCGCTCTCGTGGGCATGGGCTGCCAGACCTCGTCACCGCCGGTCATGTGGGACCGCAAGGCGGGCAAGGTCTCGAAGCCGTTCTTGTTCAACATCGGTCTGCTCTGCTCGAAGACCTTCGACGATGCCATCTTCCCGGAACTGTTCGAGGCGAAGTACGGCTTGAAGAAGCAGGACATGGTCAAGATGAACATCAAGGGCGTGTTCCAGATCTGGATGAAGGACGGCTCCTACCACGAGATCGACCTGAAGGAGTGCCACCAGTGGACTCGCACCGGCTGCAAGAACTGCCCGGACTTCGCTGCCGAGCACTCCGACATCGCCACCGGCGGCATCGGCAAGGACAACGACTGGACCCTGACCATCGTGCGCACCGAACTCGGTGAAGAGGTCATCAACCGGATGATCGCCGACGGAACCATCATCGCCCGCCCCGCCCAAGAGGACGAGGTCGCCATGAAACTGCTGCGCACGCTCAGCATCGTCAGTCGCCGGCGGTGGCCCGAGTTCGCCGACCGTGCACCGTCGGTGGGTGTTCCTCCTCCGAAGAAGAAGGCCGACCCCGCTCCGGCGCACTGAGCCAGGGGCCGAGCGTGTCGCATCCCGGCGGCTGACGCACTCCCGTCAGTCCGACACGCTGTCCAAGCACTCGGTACCGAGACGGGCGAACTCGGCCTCTTCATCCGCAGTGAGCGACGGGCGATCGAAGAAGCGAGCGAGTTCGTCGTTCGAACGCGGTGCGAAGAAGCCGTCGACGGCACACTCGGCCACCGTGCGCTCGAGCCCACCCCCGACGAGCTGCTCGACCAGATCGTTGCGTGCCTCGAGCCGGGCACGAGCCGAGCTCCCGCAGGCCGCGATCAGCACCGCCATCATCACCACCGCCGTCACGGGCCCCAGCGCAGCGGCGATCGCCCGACGCCGTGACGGGCGACGCAACCCTCTGACCGAACGACGAACTGGGTGAGCACCGGCCATCTCGTCCGACGCTAGCTGCTTGCACCAGACTGCTGGTGTGCCTCTCCATCCGCAAGCCGTCTCGCTGCTCGAACTCATGGCCTCGTTCGGGGATCCGCCGCTCGAGCGAAGCACCCCGCACGAGGCCCGCGCGCTCCGAGCCTCGCGGCAGCGGCCCTCGACGGAGGACGTGCACGAGATCCGCGACCTCGATGCCGACGGTGTCGCGGCGAGGCTCTACCGACCGAACGCTCGAACCGATCTCGGGCTGCTCGTCTACCTTCATGGTGGCGGCTGGGTGATCGGCGACCTCGAGTCGCACGATGCCGTCTGCCGCGCCTTGGCGAACGGCAGCGGTCACGCCGTGTTGAGCGTCGACTATCGCCTTGCGCCGGAACACCCCTTCCCCGCAGCACTGGAAGACTCGGTGACGGCCCTGCGGTGGGCACACGCCCACGCAGAGGCACTCGGCTGCCGAGCGGACCGCATCGCCATCGGTGGCGACTCGGCTGGCGGCAACCTGGCCGCAGCCGTCACCCATCTGGCTCCCGTACCGCTGGTGTTCCAACTGCTCGTCTACCCCGTGACCGACTGCACCTGCGAGCAGCCGAGTTATGCGAGCAACGGCGAGGGCTACTTCCTCTCGGCACAGGGGATGGCGTGGTTCATCGAGCACTACCTGTCGGGCGGCATGGGTTCGCCACGGGATCCCCGGGTTTCGCCGCTCTTCGCTGCTGACCACGTGCTGGCCGCCACTCCCCCGGCGCTGGTCATCACGGCCGAGTTCGATCCCTTGCGCGACGAGGGCGACGCCTACGCATCCCGGCTTGCATCGCTGGGCGTCCCGACGAGTCATGTCCGCTTCGGCGGCATGTTCCACGGGTTCTTCTCACTCGCCGATTTCCTCGACGACGGCGCAGCCGCCGTGGCCCTGGCCGCCGCAGCACTCGGCAAGGCGCTCAGCCGCTGAGCTCGACGGCCCGGGCGAACACCGCGTCGAGCATGGGCTCGGTGAGCCGACCGGTGAAGGTGTTCTGCTGACTCGGATGGAACGAGCACAGCAGCACGGGCCCACCCGGCACCGGCACCTCGACGAGATGACCGAACCTCGGGCGCGGGCGTACGCCGTACTCGTGGCATGCGGCCTCGTAGGCAAACGCCCCGAGACAGACGACCACCCGGATCCGGTTGAGGAGTTCGATCTCCGTGCGCAGGAACGGGCGACAGCGCTCACGCTCGTCGGGTGACGGCTTGTTGCCCGGCGGAGCACACTTCACGGCTGCCGTCACCCACGCCCCGCGCAGTTGCAGTCCGTCGTCGACCGAGCGCGACTCGGGTTGATTCGCCAACCCGGCACGAAACATGGCCCGATAGAGCCAATCACCGGATCGATCACCGGTGAACACCCGACCCGTCCGGTTGGCGCCGTGAGCCGCAGGCGCCAGCCCGAGCACGAGGATGCTGGCACTGCCGTCACCGAACCCCGGAACGCCTCTCCCCCAGTAGTCGTCGTCACGGTACGCGGCCCGCTTCTCGGCCGCGACCGTCTCGCGCCACGTCACGAGGCGCTCGCAGCGGCGGCACTCGCTGATCTGCTCGGACAACGCCGACAGGGAATCCATGCCGGGCACGTTAGGTTTCGATACTGACATGGCACGAACATCGGCAACCTCGAAACCTTCCGCGGCGCCAACCTCGCCGGCGGCGTCTCCGACGCTGGTGCTGCTCGTGCGCCACGGTCAGACGCCCACCACCGGCAGACTGCTCCCGGGCAGGGCCAGTGGACTGCACCTGGCCGAGACCGGTGTCGCGCAGGCCGAGCGAGCCGCCGAACGGATCGCTCAGCTCCCTCGCGTCGACGCCATCTACACATCACCCCTCGAACGAGCACGAGAGACTGCAGCACCGATCGGCCGCGCGGCGGGCCTGAAGGTCCAGGTCGATCGAGGTCTGCTCGAGTGCGACTTCGGGGACTGGACCGGCGCAGAGCTCAAGAAGCTGATGAAGCTTCCCGAGTGGTCGAGCGTCCAGCGCGCCCCGTCCACGTTCACCTTTCCCGGCGGGGAGAGCTTCACCGCCATGCAGTCGCGCATGGTCGGGGCGATCGATCGGCTGCGCGCCCGACATCCGGGTGGTGTCGTGGTGTGCGTGTCGCACGCCGACCCCATCAAGGCCGCCGTCGCCCATGCGCTCGGCACCCACATCGACCTGTTCCAACGCATCGTCATCGGAACGTGCTCGATCAGCGCGATCGCCTACGGCTCGGGCGCGCCGGTGGTGCTGACCGTCAACTCGACCGGTGGCTCGCTCGGCGAGCTCCGCCCATCATGAACGCCGGCCGTCGATGAACCCCTCGTTCGACTTCGATGCGGTCGACACCTTCACGGTCGGTGCCGTCGGCCGGCCGGGGCAGCGCACCTTCCTCATCCAAGCGCGGCTCGGACGCGAGCGGGTGACCATCAAGTGCGAGAAGCAACAGGCGGCGGCCATCGCCCAGTACCTGCGAACCGTGCTGAGCGATCTTCCCCCGGCCGACGAACGTCCGCTCGATTCGGCACTCGAACTCGTCGAACCGATCGATGTGGCATTCGTCCTCGGTCCCGTCGGTCTCGGCTACGAGCGCGAGGCGGACCGCATCCTCGTGCAACTCGACGAGCTCATCCCGGTCGACCCCGACGCCCAACCCGACCCGGACGCGCTCGACGACCGCGGCCGGGTACGAGTCCTGCTCACCCGAGGTCAGGTCGAGGCGTTCTGCGAGCAGACCGATCGTCTGATGGCGGCCGGACGTCCACCATGCCGGTGGTGCGGCTTCCCCCTCGATCCCGACGGGCACCTGTGTCCCCGGATGAACTGACGACCATGCACCCGCCACTCGAGCCCGACGATCGACGCTCCGGTGCCAGACCGGACCGGACCGACCAACTCGAGCTCCTCCGGTTCGGCGAGATCACGATCGAGGGTCGCATGCCGTGGAGCAGCAATGCCACGTTCCTGGTCGAGGTGAGCCACGACGATCGAACCGCCCAGGCGATCTACAAGCCGCTGCGCGGCGAGCGTCCGCTGTGGGATTTCGAGCCCGGACTCCATCGACGAGAACTGGCCGCCTATCTGCTCAGCGATGCCATGGGCCTCGACATCGTGCCGCCAACGGTGATTCGGGACGGTCCGCTCGGCGAAGGGAGCGTCCAGTGGTTCGTCGGTGCCGATCACCAGCAGCACTACTTCACGATCCACGAGGCGCGCCCTGATCTGCACGACCCGCTCCGCGCGCTCGCCGTCTTCGACGTGATCGCCAACAACACCGATCGCAAGAGCGGTCACGTACTGATCGACACCGATGACCACATCTGGGGAATCGACCACGGACTCTGCTTCGCTGCGGACTTCAAGCTGCGAACGGTGATCTGGGAGTTCGGCGGCGAGCCGATCGCAGCCGAACTGCTCGAGGCCGTCGAGACGATCGTCGAGACCGTCCCGACCGGCCTGGCAGCGCTCCTCGCCGAGGACGAGCAGGAGGCCCTCAGCGAACGAGCCGTCTGGCTGCTCGAGCATCCGGTCATGCCGGTCGACTCGTCCGGACGGCGTTACCCGTGGCCGCTGGTATGACCGAGGACGACGGTGCCGGACCGACCGACCTGATCGACGAGCTCGTCCACCGAGCCGACCTGGACGGACTGGTCCGTCTCGTCGACGGACTCACCTCGTCACACGACTGGCGCAACCTGCTCGTACTCCGCGACCGGGCGCGTGCCGGGGTGCTGA
>JBDKIV010000236.1:0-7465 GCA_039796935.1 Actinomycetota bacterium
ATCCCCCGCGAGAAGCGGTTGGAGATCTCGCTCACTTACATCTATGGCATCGGGAAGCCGACGGCGCAGCAGATCTGCGCCGAGATCGGTCTCGATCCCAACCAGCGAGTCCGAACCCTCACCGAGGACGAGATCAACAAGATCCGTGCCTGGGTCGACGAGCGCCTCACCGTCGAAGGTGACCTCCGTCGCGAAGTCCAGCAGGACATCAAGCGCAAGATCGAGATCGGTTGCCTCCAGGGCGTGCGTCACCGCAAGGGTCTGCCCGTTCGTGGCCAGCGCACCCACACCAATGCTCGTACCCGCAAGGGACCGAAGAAGACCGTCGCCAACAAGAAGAAGGCCGTGAGGAAGTAACGATGGCTAAGCCGAAGCCGGGCGGTCGCCGCCCCCGCAAGCGCGAGCGCAAGAACGTCACCAACGGTGTCGTGCACATCAAGAGCTCGTTCAACAACACCATCGTCTCGATCACCGACACCGAGGGCAACGTCATCTCGTGGGCGTCCTCGGGCGGCGTCGGATTCAAGGGGTCGCGCAAGAGCACCCCGTTCGCTGCGCAGATGGCTGCAGAGAAGGCGGCCCGCGCCGCCATCGAGCACGGTCTGCGTCGCGTGGAGGTGCAGGTGAAGGGCCCGGGTTCGGGTCGTGACACCGCCGTCCGCAGCATCCAGAACACCGGTATCGAAGTGACCTCGATCAAAGACGTCACCCCCGTACCGCACAACGGCTGCCGCCAGCCCAAGCGGCGGAGGACCTGATCATGGCTCGCTATACCGGCCCGAAGGTGCGCGTCTCGCGTCGCCTCGGCACCAACATCTTCGAAAACGACAAGGGCCGCAAGGCCCTCGAGCGTCGCCCGTTCCCTCCGGGTCAGCATGGCCGCACTCGCCGCCGCAATGCCGGCAGTGAGTACCTGGCGCAGCTGCAGGAGAAGCAGAAGGCCAAGTACATCTACGGCGTGCTCGAGCGGCAGTTCCGTCGCACGTACGAAGAGGCGAACCGGCTCCAGGGCCCGACGGGCGAGAACCTGCTCCGTCTGCTCGAGCAGCGTCTCGACAACGTCGCGTACCGCGCCGGCTGGGCGTCGACTCGGCCGCAGGCCCGCCAGTTCGTCAGCCACGGTCTCATCCTGGTCAACGGCAAGCGCGTCAACATCCCCTCGTACCGGGTGCGCAAGGGCGACGTCGTGTCCCTCTCGACCAAGGCGCAGGCCATGATCGTGATCCAGCACAACCTCGACGTACTCGACCGCCGAGTGGTCGGTTGGCTCGAGACCGGCGACGGCGGCAAGCAGGTCACCGTTCGCGAGTTGCCCCAGCGTGAGCACATCGACGTGCCCGTCCGCGAGTCGCTCATCGTCGAGTTGTACTCGAAGTAATCCGCAGCAGCAACGATTTCACCGAAAGACAAGAGGCCACATGCTCGTCATCCAGCGCCCCACCGTCGAGCCGATCGACGACGCGGAGAACCACCGACAGAGCTTCGCCATCGGACCGCTCGAGCCCGGATTCGGTCACACGATCGGTAACTCGCTCCGCCGTGTCCTGCTGTCGAGCATTCCCGGCGCAGCGATCACCGCGGTGCGGTTCGACGATGCGCTCCACGAGTTCGACACGATCGCCGGTGTGTCCGAAGACGTCACCGACGTCATCTTGAACATCAAGGACATCGTGCTGACGAGCACGTCCGACGACGACGTCATCGTGCGTCTCGACGTGCGTGGTCCGGCGACCATCACGGCGGCGGACATCAAGTGCCCGAGCGAGATCGAGATCCTCAATCCCGAGCAGCACATCGCCACGCTCAACGCCAAGGCTCGCCTCGCCGTCGACCTCACGGTCGGCCGTGGCCGGGGGTACCTGTCGAGCGATCGCGACAACCAGAACCGCACCATCGGAGTGGTCCCGGTCGACGCGATCTTCTCGCCGGTGCGTCGCGTGATGTTCACCGTCGAGCAGACCCGCGTCGAGCAGAGCACCAACTACGACAAGCTCGTCCTCGACATCCAGACCGACGGCTCGATCACGCCGCGCGAGGCGCTTGCTTCGGCTGGCGACACGCTGAAGAAGCTGGTCGAGCTGGTGGCCGGCCTGAGCGACGAGCCCCAGGGGCTCGAACTCGGAGAGGTGGCCAGCATTGCGACCACCTCGCCCGACCTCGACCTCGCGATCGAGGACCTCGACCTGTCCGAGCGTCCCCGCAACTGCCTCAAGCGTGCCCAGATCAACACGGTGGGCGAACTGCTCACCAAGACCGAGGACGACCTGCTGAACATCACCAACTTCGGGCAGAAGAGCCTGGACGAAGTGAAGCAGAAGCTCGACGAGCGCGGCCTCACCCTGCGCGGCTGACCGACCGCTGCTGACCAACGAACGGAAGAGCCATGCCTGCTACACCCCGCAAAGCCCGTAACTTCGGCCACAGTGCCGCACACCAGCGCCTGATGATGGCCAACCTTGCTGCGTCGCTGTTCGCGGCAGAGGGCATCGTCACCACCGAGGCCAAGGCGAAGGCCTTGCGCCCGATCGCCGAGAAGCTCATCACCAAGGCCAAGAAGGCCCAAGACGGTGAGCCCCTGCGTATCCACCGGATCCGTCAGATCCAGGGCTACCTGGGCGATCGCGAGATGACAGCCAAGCTCGTCGATGACGTGGCGCCGCGGTACATGGAGCGCAACGGCGGCTACCTGCGCATCCTCAAGCTCGGACCGCGACAGGGCGACAACGCCCAGATGGCTCGCATCGAGCTCGTCTGAGTCACGTGCGACGAGTCCGTCTCGTCGTTGCCTATGACGGTTCGGCGTTCCACGGGTTCGCCGAACAGGACGCGACGCCCACCGTCATGGGTGTGGTGCGCGAAGCACTCGAACGGATCTGTCGTGTACCGCTCGTCCTCACCGGGGCGGGGCGCACCGATGCCGGTGTGCATGCGTGGGGTCAGGTGATCAGCGGTGACCTTCCCGACCATGTCGAGATCGAGGCCTTGGCGCGTCGACTGACCCGACTGTGCGCTCCGTCGATCGTGGTTCGCTCGGCCGAGTGGGCCGCACCGGACTTCGATGCACGCTTCAGCGCGCAGTGGCGTCACTACCGCTACACGGTGCTTGCGGCCCCGAGCCCCGTCCCGGCGTTGGCAGCCACGGCGTGGTACGTGCCTCATCGTCTCGAGCTCTGGACGATGCAGTTGGCTTGCGACCCCCTGATCGGCGAGCACGACTTCACGTCGTTTTGTCGCCGTCCGAAAGCTGCCGGGGACGTCCCTGCTCCGTCGATGCGTCGGCGCGTCCACCTGGCCCGCTGGAGCGAGGTCGGCGGAGAGTACGGGCCGATGCTCCGCTTCGAGATCCGGGCCAACGCCTTCTGTCACCAGATGGTCCGCTCGATCGTCGGCACGATGATCGACGTCGGCCTCGGGCGCCGGCATGCGGGCGAGATCAGCGGCATGCTCGCGGCACGGGACCGTTCGGCGGCGGGACAGGTTGCGCCACCTCACGGGCTCTCACTGTGGGAAGTCGGGTATTGACCGACGGGCACTCGGTGCCACCACAAAGTTGGATCGACGTTTGCCGGTTTGCGGTGACGCCCCGTATCATTGCACGGTTCCCCCGGCCGTCATGCCGGTGTCGAAGGATTCGAGATGCGCACGTACAGCCCCAAAGCAAGTGAGATCACCCGCGCCTGGCACGTCGTCGATGCAGAGGGCATGGTCCTCGGTCGCCTGTGCACCGAGGTCGCCCGGGTATTGCGCGGCAAGCACAAGCCGATGTTCGCCCCCCACATGGATACCGGCGACCACGTGATCGTGATCAATGCCGACAAGATCGTGATGACCAAGGGCAAGGCCCAGTCGTCCATGGTGTACCGCTACAGCGGTTACCCCGGCGGTCTGAAGAGCGAGACCTACGCCAACCTGCTGGGCCGCAAGCCCGCCGATGCGATTCGCCTGAGCGTGCGCGGCATGCTCCCGAAGGGTCCCCTCGGCCGTCAGCAGATCAAGAAGCTCAAGGTGTATGCCGGTCCCGAGCACCCGCACGCCGCACAGAATCCCGTCGTACTCGACATCGCAGCGGCCAAGGCTCGCTGAGGCACTCCGGAGACAGTGACACCATGGCCACCAAGCCCCTCACCCAGACCACCGGCCGCCGCAAGGAGGCCGTTGCCCGAGCCCGACTGCGGCCCGGCACCGGCAAGCACACCATCAACGGTCGTGCGTTCGAGGACTACTTCACCACCTCGGTGCAGCGGATGATCGTCAGCGAAGCGCTGCGCGTCACCAGCACCGAAGAGGCCTACGACGTCGACGCCACCATTCACGGTGGCGGCGTCAGCGGTCAGGCCGGCGCGTTGCGCATGGCGATCGCCCGGTCGCTCGCCGAACTCGACCCCGAGAGCCGTCCGGCCCTCAAGAAGGCCGGTCTCCTCACTCGCGATCCTCGCAAGAAGGAGAGCAAGAAGTACGGTCTGGTCAAGGCGCGCAAGGCCAAGCAGTACACCAAGCGCTGATCCGAGGGCCCGGCGTGCTCACGTTCGGCACCGACGGCGTACGCGGTCGTGCTCTCGACGAACTCACGCCGGCCTACGTCGAGTCGCTCGGCCGTGCAGCGGTGCACGTGCTCGGCGGAGACCGGTGGCTCGTCGGCCGTGACACGCGAGCGTCGGGTGCCGAACTCGTGAGTGCGTTCGCCCGGGGTGCGACTCGAGCGTCGGTGTCGGTCATCGACCTCGGGGTGCTGCCGACTCCTGCGGTGGCATTCTGGTCGCACAGGATGGGCGTGCCCGCCGCCATGGTGACTGCATCGCACAATCCGTGGTACGACAACGGCGTCAAGGTGTTCGCTGCCGGCGGTTCGAAGCTCGGCGACGATCGAGAGCGTGCGATCGAGGAGGCGCTGCGGCTCGACCAGGCCCCCGCCGATTCGGACCCGGTCGGCCCCGCGCCACTCGAGTTCGATCCGGTCACGGTGTACGTCGACCACCTCGTGTCGGGGCAGTCGTCCCTCGCCGGTGTGCGAGTCGTGCTCGACTGCGCGAACGGTGCCATGTCGGCCGCCGCACCCGAGGCGTTCCGCCGGCTGGGTGCCGAGGTGATCGTCATCCATGACGAACCCGACGGCCGCAACATCAACGCCGAGTGCGGGGCGACGGCGACCGGCTCGCTGGCAACTGCAGTGCTCGAGCACGAAGCAGCACTCGGCCTGGCCTTCGATGGTGACGGTGACCGGGTGATCGCCATCGACGAGCACGGCGACACGGTCGATGGCGACCGATTGATCGCCCTCGCTGCGCTCGAGCTCCGTCGGCGGGGTGAGCTGCCGGGCAACACCGTGGTCGTCACCGTCATGAGCAACCTCGGGTTCCACCGGGCGATGGGCGCAGCAGGGATCGACGTGGTGACGACCGCCGTGGGGGATCGTTGGGTGCTCGAAGCGCTCGATGCCGGCGGGTATGCGATCGGTGGAGAGCAGAGCGGCCACATCATCTACCGAAGGCTTGCGACGACGGGCGACGGACTCCTTGCGGGGCTTCGGCTGGCGGCGATGGTCCACGAGCACGGCGGCGCCCTGTCCGAGATCGCAGGTTCGGTCATGACGTCGTACCCGCAGGTGCTGGTGAACGTGCCGGTGGCGGTTCGTCACCCCCAGGTCGCCGAGGAACTGGCGGACGAGATTGCCGCTGCCGAGGCCCGATTGGACGGAGACGGGCGTGTGCTGCTCCGCCCGAGCGGCACCGAGGCGCTCGTGCGGGTGATGGTCGAGGCATCGACCGACGAGCGAGCCCGAGCCGTAGCCGAGGATCTGGCCGCCGTGGTCCGTACCCGTCTCGGGGCCTGACCCCAGGCCAAGAACGTGCCTCGGTAGCCTGTGGGGCATGTGCGGCATCATCGCGATCCTCAGCCGGCCCGCAACACGACCGGCTCCGACGCCACCTGATCTGCTGGCACTGCTCGACCGGGCCATCGCCGATGCGCCCGATGCCGAGGCGCTGCACGAGTGCGATCGACTGCTGCACGGCGTGCCCGGTGTCGAAGCGCTGCTCGGTCGTGCCGATCTCGTCGCTCAGATCACGGTACGGCTCGACCGGCTCGACGAGTTGTCCGACGAACTGGAACGGTCGATCGAGTCGTCCCCCGAGCTCGGCGCCGACGCGATCGAGGTGGCCAATCAGCGTCTGATCGCACTGCGTGACGGCCTGTGGAACATTCGTCACGACCGATTGCGGACAGCCGCTGCCGTGGAGGATCTGGCCGGTCGTGGTGCCGGACGAGCGACGCTCGCCGGATACCTGGCCGTGCAGCAGGCGCTCTCCGCGCTCGATCGACTCGAGGTCCGTGGCCGCGATTCGGCAGGGCTCCACCTGTTCGTCTGGAACCACGGTCTGGGCCTCGACGACCCGGCGGTGACATCGCTCGTGGCTCGGCGCAGTACCGACCCGTTGTTCCAGAGTGGCTCGGTCCGTGTGGCCGGTGACTGTCTGAGTTTCGTGTACAAGGCGGCCGCAGAGATCGGCGAGCTCGGTGACAACACCCGGGCCCTTCGCACCGCGATTCGCGACGATGCACTGCTGCGTCTGGCGCTGCGTTCCGACACGGCTCGCGTGACCGTGCTCGGCCACACCCGGTGGGCCAGTGTCGGGATCATCAGCGAGCCGAACTGCCACCCGCTCAACAGCGAGGAGTCCGAGCAGGCGGCAGGTGGCGGTTCGCCGTACGTGGTCGCAGCCCTGAACGGCGATGTCGACAACCATGCCGACATCAAGGTGCAGCACGGCCTGCGCATCGCCGGGCCGATCACCACCGATGCGAAGGTCATCCCAGCGGTGATGTCGCGTCATGCGCTCGACACCGGCGGCAACGGCGTCGAGGCATTCCGGCGCACGGTCGCGTCGTTCGAGGGCAGTGTGGCGATCGCAGCCGCGGCGGCGGACCGACCCGAGCGCCTGTACTTGGCGCAGCGCGGGAGCGGACAGGCGCTCTACGTGGGAATGGCCGATGACTGCTACATCGTCGCCAGCGAACCGTACGGTCTCGTCGAAGAGACATCGCACTACCTGCGTCTCGACGGCGAGACCCCGTCGCCGTCCGGCAGCCGGGGCCAGATGCTCGTCCTCGACGCTGCGCACGCCGGTCTGCTCGAGGGTGTCGAGCGACGTGCGTACGACGGGTCCGAGCTTCCGTACACCACGGCAGATGTTTCGGTCGCGCAGGTCACCACCCGCGACATCGACCGCGGCGAGCACCCGCACTTCCTGTTGAAGGAGATCAACGAAGCTCCTGGCAGCTTTCGCAAGACCCTCCGCGGCAAGATCGCCCTCGGCGTGGACGGGTTGCAGCGGGCGGTCGTCGGTGACCGGGCACTGCCCACCGAGGTGGCCGCTCGCCTCGCCGACGGACGTATCCGCAAGGTCCGTGTGATCGGCCAAGGAACGGCTGCAGTCGCCGGACGGAGCATGGCGGCGGTGCTCGACGG
>JBDKIV010000237.1:0-12066 GCA_039796935.1 Actinomycetota bacterium
CGGTCAGGCGGTGGTACGTGCGCTGCAGGAGTGCCGTCATCACGACGTCACCGACGCGCAATGCTTCGTCGAGCGACTGTTCGAGCACACGGGTCGCCTCGCCCGGGCGCCCCCCGACCGAGTGGCCCGATGCCGACGCGACAGCAGCGATGCACCGGTGCAGGTAGGTGGCATCCGTCCGCGAGTCGAGCGCCGCCGCCTCGGCGACGGCAACCGCGGCCTCGCCGCCGAGCGCCGCCACGAGGGCAGCCGCCGCACGCGCCAGCGGGCGCCGCATGTCGAGTTCGGAGAGCAGCCCCAAGCACTGGCGAGCACGGTCGAGGTGACCGGTCTGCGCCGATGCGATCGCTCCGATCACATGGGCTTCGAACGCCACGACAGCGCGGGCGCCGAGCGCCGGCAGGGCACGCTGCGTGAGGGTCCAGGCGCTCCGTCCGTCACCACGATGCATCGCTGCAGCAGCCACGGTCAGCGCGGGGATCGGCCCCGCAGGCGAGTCGTCGCCGATGGCGAGGATCTCGTGCGACGTTCGCTCGGCCGCGGCAAATCGGCCGAGTGCCACCTGGACGCGAACCAGCGGTGACAGCGCCTGAGCCAGACCGAACGGGTCGTTCGTCTTGCGAGCACGCGAGCGGGCCTGGTCGGCCAACTGCGCCGCCTCGTCGAGCTTGCCGACCGCGAGCCGAAGCTCTGCCTCGAGCGCGAGCATCATCCCTGCCGCCCAGTCGAGACCCTGCTCGACCGCCTCGGCGTGCACCGTGACCGCCAACTCCTCGGCCTCGTCGAGGCGCCCCTGGTAGAAGCGGACGAACGCCAAGAGGCCCTTCGCCCACCCCACCCCGTTGCGGTCCCCGAGGTGGTCGAGCGTGGTCGCTGCCCGCTCCAACCGCTGCTCGGCACGAGTCAGATCACCCGACAGGAACGACAACCAGGCACGGTGCTGGTCGACGTAGGCGAGTCCCCGTTCGTCGCCGACCACGCGGTACTGGGCCTCGGCCTCACCGAAGAACCACTCGGCCTGCGACAGATCGCCACCGAACAACTCGATGAACCCGCGCTGGCGCAGCGCATCGGCGAGCGCCTCGGACGATCCGACGCCGCGCAACAACTGGACACTGCGGCCGAGTTCGTCGCGAGCAGCGGCACGGTCACCCATCAGATGGAACAGGCTGCCGAGCTGGCGGCGGCCGATCCCCTCCGTGGTGGCATCCCGGCGGCGCACCGCATCGTCGAGGACGGCCTCGATGTCGGCCCGCGCCTCGGCGAAGCGGACCTGGTCGAGGTAGGCGCCGGAGCGCAGCAGCAACAGCGGTACGCGTGCCTCGGCCGGGGCACCGTCGTGAGCCAGCAGCGCCAGCGCGCGGCTGGTGTGACGGATCACCGATCGCGTCGTCCCGGTCTCGTGCGCCCGTCGGGCAGCAGCGGTGAGATACCGCACCGCTTCTGCTCGGAGGTTGCCCTTGATCCCGGGTGTCGAGCCGAGGTCGACCAGCAACTCGGCAGCCGTCGCCGCGTGATGCGCCAACTCCTCGACCGCCTCAGGTGAATGCGATGCGAGCGAGGCTGCGACGCCGGCGTGGCGCATCGCCCGGGCACTCTTCGTCAACATCTGGTAGGCGGTCTCGCGCAGCGAGTCGTTGTGGAAACGCCAGCGCCCGCCGCGCACCTCGAGCATGCCCTTGGCATCGAGCTCGGTCAGCATCGTCCGGTCGAACTGCTGACCCATGGCATCGGCGAACCGTTCGAGCGAACTGACACTGCCCGACATGCCGAGGGTGGCCGCATTGTCGAGGACCTGCCGTTCGACCGCAGGGAGTTGATCGAGACGGGCCGCAACGAGCGCCCGGAGCGAATCGGGCAGCTCGCTCGAGGGTCCCTCTGCCACGACGACGTCGGCGAGCTGTTGCAGGAACAGCGGATTGCCACCGCTGCGTTCGTACAGCTTGTCGAGCAGATGCCGCTCTTGCGCCTCGCTGGGGGCGACACTGCCCAGTAGCTGGCGGGCCAGATCGTCGGCGGCAGCGCGCGGCAACGGCCGCAGCGCGATCGACAGCGTGCTCGTCCGGTCGCTCGCCGATGGCCACTCGTGCTCGCTGTCGGGCCGGGTCGCCGTGACGAGCACGAACGCATGGCGCGACAGCGAGCCGACCATGTCGTCGAGCAGACGGACGAGCTGGGGGTCGGCCCAGTGCAGGTCGTCGATGAACAACACCATCGGCTGCTGCTGGCAGCGCAGCTCGAAGGTGCGGATCAGCGCCCGGTGGACGGTGTCACGACGCGTCGACGGATCGAGCGCGTCGAGCGTGGACGGCCGCCCCAGGAAGTGCAGGGCAACCTCGCTCCACAGTGCCAGTTCGGCAGCTGTGGGAGGCGTCTCGAGACCGGCGAGCGCCTCGTCGGAACGCCTGAGCACCTCGGCGCGGATGTCGTCGTCGGTCGCGGCCGGTGACGTGAACTCGAGCGTGCCTGCGAGCGCCGTGGCGATCGGCCACCAGACATTCGTCTCGCCGTAGGGCAGGCACGATCCCTGCAGCACGATGGCCTCGCCGGCACCGTGGCCGTCGACCCGGTCGAGCAACTCGCCCACGATCCGCGTCTTGCCGACCCCGCTGTCGCCGACCACGTTGACGACGACACCCACCTCTTCGCGCAGCGCCATCGTGACGGCGGCCGTCAACAGATCGAGCTCGGCAACCCGCCCGACCAGGTGGAGGTCGGTCCGACGCAGACGCACACCGGGCACGGTGATCGTGTCGAAGGCCAGCCAGGTCGAGACCGCCTGCTCGCGACCCCGAGGCAGCAGCGACGTCTCGTCGCCGTACCGCACCACCTGCGCGGTCAGCGCGTACGTCGCCTCACCGACCAGGACCCCGCCAGGGGGCGCGGCAGCCTGCAGGCGCGCCGCGGTGTTGACCACGTCACCCATGGCGGTGTAGTCGGCACCGGCCAGACTGCCCATCAGCACCTCACCGGTGTTGATGCCGATGCGCATCTTCAGTGGCTCGCTCAGTCCGCTGACGAGGCCGGCGGACTCCATCGTCTGCTGCATCCGCAGCGCGGCGCGAACGGCACGTTCGGCGTCGTCCTCGTGAGCCACCGGCGCCCCGAAGAGTGCCAGGATTCCGTCGCCCAGCAGCTTGTCGACCCTGCCGCCGAACGAGGTGACGTCGTCGACGAGTCGTTCGAACACGCCGTCGATGATCCGCTTGACCTGCTCGGGGTCGAGATGTTCGGCGAGACCGGTGAACCCGACGACGTCTCCGAAGAGCACCGTGACCACGCGACGCTCGTCGCTCTGCCCGGCTGCAACGGCGTGTCCGCACGACGAGCAGAACCGGGCGCCGCTGACCAGCGGTGTCGCGCAGGAAGGACAAACGAGCACGTGCAGAGCGTATGCGACGATCTGGCGCTACAACTGGTGCGTATGACTGCCATTTCCCAGCCCTCCGACACCCTCGCCGGCGCAGCCGGTGCGGTGGACGCCGTCAAGGTGTACGGCGCCGGTGACAGCGAGGTCCGCGCTCTGGACGGGGTCACCGTCGAGTTCGATGCCGGACGCTTCACGGCCATCATGGGTCCATCCGGATCGGGCAAGAGCACGCTGATGCACTGCCTCGCCGGGCTCGACTCGCTCACGAGTGGTTCGGTGCACGTCGGATCGACGCAGCTCGCGTCGTTGAACGACAAGCAGCTGACCGAGCTCCGTCGCACCGAGGTCGGTTTCATCTTCCAGGCCTACAACCTCGTGCCGACACTGACGGCACTCGAGAACATCACGCTGCCACTGCTCCTCGACGGATCGAAGGGCGACCAGCAGTGGATCGACCAGGTGATCGACACCGTCGGCCTGCGCTCGCGTCTGAAGCATCGACCGAGTGAACTGTCGGGAGGCCAGCAGCAACGAGTGGCCGTGGCACGGGCGCTGGCGAGCAGGCCGACGATCATCTTCGCCGACGAGCCCACCGGAAACCTCGACAGCAAGACGGGTGCAGAGATCCTGTCGTTCATGCGCCGCGCGGTCACCGACATGGGCCAGACCATCGTGATGGTCACGCACGACCCCGTCGCTGCGGCATATGCCGACAGGGTGATCTTCCTCGCCGACGGCCGCATCGTCGACGAGATGCCCGATCCCACGGCCGAGCGAGTCCTCGACCGGATGAAGCGGTTCGGGGAGTAGCCCGTGTTCCGCATCGCGCTCAAGGGGGTCCTGGCACGCAAGGGCCGCCTGCTGCTCACCTCGCTCGCCGTCATCGCCGGTTGTTCGTTCCTCAGCGGCGTGTTCGTGTTCAGCGACACCATTCGCGGCAGCTTCGACCGTCTGTTCGCCAACGCCTACGAGGGTGTCGACGCGTACGTGCGCTCGGCCAATGTGATCGAGGGCGACTTCGGGGCCGAGAGCCGCGATCGACTGCCCGACACGATCATCGCCGAGATCCGACAGCTCGACGGCGTCGCCGAGGCCGAGGGCGACATCCAGGGATTCGCCCGGATCGCGAACGCCGAGGGCGAAGCGATCGGGCAGACCGGCCCACCCAAGTTCGGCGGCGTCTACATCGACTCGCAGAGCTCGCCCTGGGACCTCGTCGACGGTGATGCGCCGGTCGGGCCCGAGCAGGTGGTCATCGACCGCCGTTCCGCCAAGAGCGGCAACATCGCGGTCGGTGAGACCGTCACCATCACCACCCAGGCCGGTGCCCGCCAGTTCACCGTCAGCGGCATCGCCACCTTCGCCGGCAGCGACACCTCGGGCGGGGCCACGTGGGCGTTGTTCGATCTCGCCACCGCACAGGACGTGGTGCTCGGCCAACCGGGCCGCGTCGATGCGATCGTGGTGGTCGGCGACGGGTCGGTCACCTCCGTCGACCTCGCGGCGAGCATCGCCGCTCGGTATCAGGACCAAGAGATCGAGGCGCTCACGGGTACCGAGATCATCGAGGAGAACCAGAGCGCGATCCAGCAGGGGCTCAGCTTCTTCACCCTGTTCCTCACGATCTTCGCCGCCATCTCGCTGTTCGTCGGCAGTTTCATCATCTACAACGTCTTCAGCATCAGCGCAGCGCAGCGCCAACGAGAGAACGCCCTGCTGCGCGCCGTCGGCGCGAGCCGCTCGCAGGTGACCCGCGTGCTGTTCGTCGAGGCACTCGCCGTCGGGTTGATCGGCGGAGCGCTCGGCTTCGCCGGCGGTGTTGCGCTGGCCACCGTCATCATCAGTGCACTCACCGCACTCGGCCTCGGCCCGGCCGACACGGCGCTCACGGTGAAGCCCTGGGTCCTCGCGGTCTCGGTGATCGTCGGCGTCGCCGTCACGCTCGCCTGCGCCATCGTCCCGGCGATCCGGGCCGGACGCGTGCCGCCGCTCGCGGCGATGCGAGACGTGGCCGTCGACCGCTCTGCCGTCAGCCGGGGTCGGGCGATCACCGGCGTCGTGTTCTTGGTGATCGCGATCACGACGACGTTGCTCGGTCTGACGGGAAGCTCGTCCTGGCTCGGGCCAGGTGTCGTGTCGCTGTTCGTCTGTCTCGTGGTCCTCGGCCCGTTGCTGGCGGCACCGGTCGCGCGAACCTTCACCCGACCGATGACCGCACTGCGCGGCGTCACGGGTGAGATCGCCGGCCGCAACGCGGCCAACAGTCCCAAGCGCACCGCGCTCACCGCTGGCGCGCTCGCGATCGGGCTCGCCCTGCTCATCGGGGTCTCGACCCTCGGCGCATCCGTCAAGAGTTCGATCCGCGCCACCATCGGTGACCAGTTCACCGGCGACTACGCCGTCAGCACCAGCGACGGCCAGGGCTTCGGCGGGCTCCCGCCGACCCTCGCCACCGACCTCGGCCAACTCCCCGAGGTCGGCGCAGCGCTCGGCCTCGGGGTCACCCTCGTCAACCTGGTCGAAGACGGCGAACCGGCGGGCAAGACGGTGCTGACCGTCGACCCGGGGCAAGCAGCGGCCCTGTTCGACCTCCCGTTCGTCGAGGGCGGCTGGAGCGACCTCGACGCGACGTCCATCCTGTACTCCGCCGACAAGGCCGCCCGAGACGACCTCGGCGTGGGTGACACGGTGACCGTCGTGTTCCAGGACCGAACGACCGCCGACCTCACCATCACCGGGCTGTTCGACAGCGACGGGTTCGGCAACCTGGTGGTCGACCGAGCACTGTTCGCCGGTCAGCAGACCGACCAGTTCGATGTCCAGGTCCTGGTGCAGCGGGCCGACGGCGTCGACGAAGCAACGGCAGAGGCAGCGATCCGAGCCGTCACCGACCGGTATCCGACGGCCACGCTGCAGACGCGGACCCAGTTCATCGACGACCAGACGGCACAGGTCGACGGGTTCCTCAACTTCATCTACGCCCTGCTCGGCATGTCCGTGTTCATCGCCATCCTCGGAATCGTCATCACACTGTTGCTCTCGATCTACGAACGACGACGCGAACTCGGGTTGATGCGCGCCATCGGCATGACCCGACCACAGGTGCGCAGCAGCATCCGGTGGGAAGCGTTGGTCACCGCCGTCTTCGGGTCGCTCCTCGGCATCGTGCTCGGTGTTGCGTTGGGTTGGATCGTCGTCACCGCCTTCAGCGACGATCTCCGCGAGTTCAGCGTGTCGATCGCGTCGATCGTCGTGTTCGTGGTCGCTGCCGTCGTCGTCGCCGTCGTCGCCGCCTGGTTGCCCGCTCGCAAGGCCGCGAAGGCCGACATCCTCGACGCGATCGCGACGACCTGATGGCCCGCCTCGACCCCGCTCACCTCGGCGCAGCCGCCCGCGAGTTCGTCACAGAACGGCACCTGGCGACGCTGACCACCGTTCGGCCGGACGGCAGCCCCCACGTGGTGCCCGTCGGGTTCACGTTCGACGCCGACCGCGGAGAGGTCCGGGTGATCACGTTCCTCGGCTCGTACAAGGCTCGCAACGCCGCAGCCGGTGGACGCGCCGCCGTCTGCCAGGTCGACGGCGGCCGGTGGATCACCTTCGAGGGCACCATCAGCGTCGACGCGTCCACCGAGACCGTGGCCGAGGCCGTCGCTGCCTACGCTGCCCGGTATCGTCCTCCGAAACAGCGCACCGACCGGGTCGTGCTCCGCCTGCGGGTCGACCGGGTGATGGCCAACTCGAGCCTCGCGACCACCACCGAACCATGACGTCACACGACCTGACACCTCTCGCACGCAAGCTCGAACTCGGAGACGACACGGTGTTCACCGTGCGCCACGCCCCCGGCGACTTCGCCGGCACGCTCGGCGATGTCGGCAACGCGATCTGGCAGCAGTCGCTCCTCGCACCACTCGACGTGGTGATCACGTTCCACCGGCTCCACGCGGCACTGGTCGCCGAACTGCCACGGGTGACCGAACCGCTCGGACCGGAGGGTCGTCTCTGGGTCGCCTGGCCCCGCGCGGGCAGCGAACTCGACGAGCGCCTGGTGGTCAAAGCACTCGAACGGGCGGGCTTCACCACCGACAAGGCCTGTCACGTCGACGACGACTGGACTGCGCTCCGTTTCGTTCGCCGACCCGTGAAGCTACGACCGAAGGAAGCTGCCCGGCGCAAGCGGTGACGGCGGGGAGATCAGCCGACGCGCCGGTCGCGGCGCCACGGCAGGTCGCTCAGGAAACGCACGGCCGCAGGATGCGGATCCATCTCTCGGGTGTCGTCCTCGACCAGACCCGTCACGGGCGATCGGTGCTGCTGACAGCCGGCACACCAGTAGAGCAAGCGCTGGTGGTCGCCCGACTTGCAGACGGTGATCGTGTCGCGGCAGCGCCCGCAGGTCTGACCGTCGCGCTGGTAGACCGCCATGTCGGTCGGTGCGTTGGCACGCCCGAGGTGGCGGCGCCCGAGGTGATCACGCACGAGCTGCGCTGCGGTCTCGACGAGGCGGGCGCAATCATCGGCATCGAGCGCCGAGACCGGGGCGAACGGATGGATTGCGGTGGCCCACAGCGCTTCGCAGCGGAACACGTTGCCGATGTCGCTCGCCACGTGCAGATCGAGCAACGCCTCGGCCACGGGCGCAGCCTGGTCGTGATAGTGGTACAGCAGATCGACGGCCTGATCGAGATCGGCCGTCGGATCGGCGAGGGATGGGCCGAGCCTTCCGAAGCGAGGGTGACGCGAGCGGTCGTACTGTCGATAGGTCTCGACGATCGGTGCGGCGAAACAAGCCGCGACCCAGGACTCGTTGGCGAGCTCGACCCTCAGGTCGGCGATCGAACGGCGCCACCGCTCGCCGGCGCGGTACAGGTGCCACGTGCCCGACATGCGCAATCCGGTGTGCAACACCAAGCCGTCGTCCCAGACGATCTCGAGATGGCGACCGTGACTCTCCACACGTTCGACCACCCGGCCGAGCGCCGGTTCGGGACCGAACAAGCCCGGTGCGACGAACCGGGTCGTGGGTCGACCGACAAGCGCGATCCGCAGTGCTGCGGCCGACTTGTGCGGCGATTCGACGTCCGGCATCCGCCCACTCTACGCGACCTGGCCACAGCGCCCGCGCACCGTTGCCGGCGGGTTCGGGATGCTTTGAGATCGGGCGCCGACCTGCCATCATCGGAAGGACCCGCACTCCAGAGGGCCCGCACCCACAGGGATGAACCGTGAGCGACCAACTCGACCTCAAGACAGGCTGGCTCGACACCGAGACGCTGCAGAACATCCGTGCCAACGTGCCCCTCGTGTACGTCGACGCAGTGCCCGTCCGTCTCGACGCCACGGGCAACGTCGTGTCGGTCGGGCTGCTCCTGCGCCAGGCCGCCGACGGGTCCATCAGCCGCATGATCGTCTCGGGCCGTGTCATGTACGGCGAACGAGTGCGCGATGCCCTCATCCGTCACCTCGAGAAAGATCTGGGCCCGGTGGCCCTCCCGCAGATCCCACCGGCTCCGGCACCCTTCACCGTGGTCGAGTACTTCCCCGATCCCGACGTGAGTGGCTTTCACGACCCACGTCACCACGCCGTCAGTCTGGCCTACGTCGTGCCCGTCGCCGGAGACTGCCAACCGACCCAGCAGGCGCTCGAACTGGCGTGGTACACACCCACCGAAGCGGTCAGCGAACCGGTGCGGCGCGACATGACGGGCGGACAGGACCGCCTGCTCCGACTCGCCCTCGGGCACGTCGGCGCCCTTCCCTGACCCCCGCCCCTCCAGGCCCCGCCGTCGATTCGCCCACCCGGCGATACCCTCACCGAGATGGAACGCTCGTGGCTGACCGCTGCTCGAGTGGTGCTGGTCGCAGGTAAGGGTGGTGTCGGATCGAGCACGGTCGCCGCAGCGATGGCACTCGCCGCGGCACGCCGAGGCGCCGATGTCCTGCTGGTCGCGGTCGACGGCAAGCCGGGCCTCGGGCCCCTGCTGGGAGGACATCCGCTGTCCGCCGTCGAACAGCTGCTCCGTACGGTCGCCGGCCCCGGCCGTATTCGTGGCCGCACGATCCCACCCGAGCAGGCGTTCCGCGACTACCTCGATCTGAAGGGCCTGGGCAGCGTGGTCCGCAAGGCAGCCTCCGCGGTGTCGCTCGATTCGATCGCCGCGTCCACCCCGGGCCTCCAGCACCTCCTCGTGATGGGCAAGGTGAAGGAGTTGGAGCGCACCAAGGCGGCCGACCTGATCATCGTCGACACGCCGCCGGCCGGCCATGCCGGCCCGTTCATCCGCTCGGCACGGTCGATGCAGGAGGTGATCGAGGGTGGGCCGATCCGGCAGCAGGCCGACGAGGTGGCGTCGATGCTCGCCGACCCGAAGCGAGCGCAGGCCGTCCTCGTGACGCTGCCCGAGGAGACACCGGTGAACGAAGTGATCGAGCTCGCCGCCGACGTGTCGGGCGAGATCGGCGTGCATCTGGCGGCACTGGTCGTCAACGCCTGCTGGCCGGACCGGGCAGGACTGCACCTGTCGACCACCGCAGCAGCGCGCGAGAGCGGCATCAAGCTGCCCGCCGCCGTGCGCTCGGCGTTGGTGGCGTCGAGTCGATTCGGCGCCTCTCGGCTCGGCCTGCAGCGCGAGCAGATCGAGCGGTTGCTCGACGCCGTCCACGCGCCTCATCTGGTGGTGCCACGGTTGCCGACGCCACGCCTGCACCCGCACCACCTCGACACCATCGCCGACGCAGTGTCGCGCGAACCGGCATGAGCGCCCGGACACTCGGCGACGTCCTGGCCGAGGCGCAGCTCGTCGTCACCTGCGGACCGGGTGGCGTGGGCAAGACCACGACAGCAGCAGCGCTCGGCCTTGCCGCAGCACGATCGGGCCGACGGGTGTGCGTGGTGACCATCGATCCGGCACGACGCCTGGCCGACGCCCTCGGAGTGGGCGCCGGCACGACCGACGAACCGCACCCGGTCGATCCGACCGTCGCCGGGATCGACGGGCCGGGGTCGTTCTCGGCGCTCATGCTCGACGCCGAACAGACCTTCGACCGGCTGATCCGTGACCGTGCAGGTGACGGCGCCGACCGCATCCTGCAGAACCGGATCTACCGCAGCATCGCCGGCTCGCTCGGTGGAGCACAGGAATACATGGCGATCGAGCGCCTGCACGAACTCCACCACAGCGGCCAGTTCGATCTGGTCATCATCGACACACCCCCGTCACGCCATGCGATCGACGTGCTCGAAGCACCCGACCGGCTCGTGGCGTTCATGACCAACCCGATCTACCGGGCGCTCACGCTTCCCGGCCGTTCTCTGGCACGCGTCACCAACGCCGCGTCGAGCGCATTCCTGTGGACGGTCAAGCGACTCGCCGGGCCGACGATCGTGCAGGAGACCATCGAGTTCTTCCGGTCGTTGTCGGGCATGGAGGCCGGGCTCCGTCAGCGGGCGGCCGAGATGTCGGCGCTCCTGCGTGATCGGCGAACAGCGTTCGTGCTGGTGTCGAGCCCCCGCGCCGAGGCGATCGACGAGGCCGGCTTCCTGGTGACGGCGCTCCGAGAAGGCGGCTTCCAGCTCGGCTCCATCGTGGCGAACATGGTGCACCCGCTACCGGCCGAGCTTCCCGCGTCGTTCGACGTCGCCGCCGTGACGGGTCCGCTGGCCGACCACCTCGCCTACCACGCAGCGCTGCGTCAGCTCGCCCTCGACGAGCGCGAGGAACTGGCCGACCTGCGCGCACTCGCCGACGGCGTGCCCCTCACCGAGGTGACCCTGCGCGACCGCGACGTGCACGACGTGGCGGCGCTCGCCGAACTCGCCGACTCGCTGGTGGCCTGAGCGTCGTCGGCGGGTGGACCGGGACGCGCGCACGACCGTACTGCGATGCCCCGTGCGACGGCTCTCGGGACGACCCCGTTGTAGACTCGTGAGGCAACCGACATGAACGATCCGCTGCTCCACCCCCGTCCCCAGGCGTCGCACCGCCGGACCAGGCGCGCCCAACGGCGCCAGCTCGTCGTCGTGGCCGCTGCAGCGACGCTGCTCGGTGGTGCCATCGCGCTCGTCACGAGCGGTGGCGCGGGTGACGACCAGATCGCTGTCGCCGACGGCGCTCGAGCCGGCGCGCTGGTCGGGGCGGCGCCGCTCGCACCGGCCACGACCGCAGCGCCGACGACCACACTCGACCTGGCCGTCGCCGCAGCGGCGGATCAGTCGAGCGACGTGCCCGATCTCGAAGGGTCTCCGACGGGCGAGACCGGGTGCCTGATGACGGTCCAGACGCTTCGCCAGGGCGAGTCGGGAGAGAGCGTCACCTGCCTGCAGGAGGCGCTCATCGCTGCCGGCTTCCTCGCCGGGCCGGCGACCGGCACGTTCGACGGCGCCACCTTCGCAGCCGTCGAAACCATGCAGCGCGACCGCGACCTCTTCGTCGACGGAGTGGTCGGGCGTGAATCGGCGATCTCGCTCGGGATCTGGCCCGACGAAGCGTCGTTCATCGTGCGCACCCCCAAGCCGCCGGAGGGCGCCGTCGACCTGATGGGTTACCCACTCAGCTCGGTCGCCTCTGCAGGTGACCAGGCACCGCCGCTACCGCCCAACTCGGGCAGCGGCCGGCGGCTCGTCTACGAGCGAGCCGGACAGCGCGTGTGGGCGGTCGACGGCGACGGCACCATCGTCCGCTCGTGGCTCGTGT
>JBDKIV010000238.1:0-23963 GCA_039796935.1 Actinomycetota bacterium
GGCGGGCGGCGCCGAAGCACTCATGGCGCACGCCAGGGACGCCTTCGACCGCGGCGACCACCGTTGGGTGGCAGAGGTGGTCGGGCATCTCGTCTTCGCCGATCCCGCCAACACCGAGGCCCGACAGCTGCAGGCCGATGCATTCGAGCAGCTCGGCTTCGCCACACAGTCGGCCACGTATCGGAATGCGTACCTCACCGGCGCGCAAGAGCTCCGCAACGGCTCGCCGAAGCAGTTCGCGACACCCCGACGCGGTCTCGTCCGGGCTCTGCCGCTCGATCAACTGTTCGACACGTGGGGGGTACGGCTGAAGGCCGAAGAGGTCGGCGGCATTCGACGGACGATCAACCTCACCTGCACCGACGACGGGCAACAGTGGGTCGTCGAACTGTCGAACCGGGCTCTCAGCTACCGGGCCGGGCGACGTGCCGCAGCTGCGGACGCCGACCTCACCGCATCGCGCGAGACGTTGTCGGGCATCGGTGCGGGCGACATGTCGGTGGCGGACGCCATCGCCGGCGGGCAACTGACCTGTTCCGGCGATGCCGGCGCGCTCTCCGACATCGTCGACCACCTCGACGTGTTCATGGGCGGGTTCGGGATCATCGAGCCCTGAGCGTTCGCACGATCACCGGCCGTCAGGCCGCGCGGGTTCGGGTGACGAGCGCAACGCCCACCAGAGCGGTGGCGAGACCGACGAACGCGAGCACGCCGAACCGCTCGTCGAACAGGATCGCGCCTTCCACCGTCGACAACGCCGGCGTGAGGAAGAACAGGCTGCTCACCGTCGACGCCGCCTGACGCTGCAGGAGCCACATCAGGATCAACACTGCAGCGAGCGACAACACGAGGATCGACCACGCGAGGGAGAACCAGGTGGATGCGGTGAACGCGATGTCGATCCCCTCCACCCCGATCGCCGCCGCCCACAGCACACCGGCAGCGGCCGCGTACTGCACCGTCGAGCCCCACACGAGTGGGGCGTTCGAGCATCGCTGGCGCTGCAGGAGCGTCCCGGCCGACATGCCGAGGGTGCTGAGCGACGATGCGAGCAGTGGCCCTGCGGACACGCCGATCGACTTGGCGAGCAGTCGGTCGGTCACCACCGCGACCACGCCGACGAAACCCAGCGCCACTCCCGCCCACTGGATGCGCCGCAGTCGTTCGCCGAGCACGCGACCGGCCAGCAGCGAGGTGATCACAGGGTGGAGCCCGGCGATCAACGCGCCGACTCCTGACGGCAGTCCGTGGTCGACCGCGATGAACACACCGCCGAGGTACACCGCATGCATCAAGATGCCGGTCACCGCCAACCAGCCCGCTTCGGCACGGGTCGGCCGGTCCGACGACATCGACCGGGCGACGACCGCCAGGATCGCCGCCACGATCAGCAGTCGGACCGCCAAGAAGGTGAGCGGGCCTGCATCGTCGGTCGCGTAGCGAGCGACGACGAAGCCAGTGCTCCAGAGGAACACGAACACCACCGGAGCAGCGCGCGCGACGCGGGCGGACCACACAGCACTGTCGACCATGAACAGCGAGCGCCGATCAGCGCAGCCGAGGCGCCGAGCGTCGATGGATCACTGGGTCAGCGGAAATGGTTGATCCTGAAGACGTTGCCGTCAGGATCGGCGAGCACCGACTGCCATGCTCCGTAGTAGGTCTCGTACGGCTCGTGCAGCAGGCGGGCGCCGTTGGCGACCGCACGCTCGGTGGCCGCCGACACCGCCTCGTCCGACTCGAGTTCGAACGTGAGGTACTGGCTCGTCCCCTTGGGGTCGGCCCACTCCTCGATGTGCAGCATCTCGTACACCACGGGTGCCGAGAAACCGAGCGTCAAGCCCGAGACATCCGCGCCGCGGAAGATCTCGGAATGCAGCTCGGTCACCTCGGGCAGATCGAACGTCGTCGAATAGAACTCGAACAACCCGACGAAGTCGTCACTGATGTAGCTCGCGAGTGAGATCGAAACACCCATCAGGACGACGCCCCCATCGAGGTCTGCTTCGTGAACTTGCTGTACAGGTGATCACCGGAACTGATCGGCTGATACTTGGCGACCCCGTCGGCCGGCAGGCAACTCGGCAGACACTCGATGATCGCGTCGTAGTTCGGCTGGTGGAACAACACGAGCGAGATGCGTCGCGAGTCGTGGGCGAGGTCGCGCGGCGGGTTGACCACACGATGAAGCGTCGAGACCCAGCGATCGTTCGTCCACTCGGCCATCAGGTCTCCGATGTTCACCACGAGACCACCCTCGATCGAGGGCACGTCGACCCACTCGCCCGACTTGCTCATCACCTGCAGACCACCCGGGCGACCCTCCTGTCGCACGATCGTGAGGCTGCCGTAGTCGGAGTGCACCCCGGCGCGGAGCTGGCCCGGTAGTGGCTCTTCCACCTGGTCGGGGTAGTTCAGCGCCCGGAACATCGAGATGTGCTTGTCGATCTTGTCCTCGAAGTAGTCGACCGGCAGGTCGAGTCCGACGGCGAAGATCCGCATCAGCTGCCGACTCAGCTCACTCATCGTGAGGAAGTACTCGGACCACAGTTCCTGGAATCGGGCGGGCCGCTCGGGCCACACGTTCGGGGCGAAGTGCGGGCCAGCGACGTCCATCGAGTAGTAGGGCTCGTCCGGGACGTTCGGCGGACCCATGTCCATCTTCTCCTTGAGGTCGCCGGGAGCAGCCTCGCCGAGGGAGTAGGACAGCCCCTCCTTGCCGATCGCCGACCATCCCCTCACCTGGTCGGGTGACGGCTGCGAGACGAGCGCCTTCTCGGACTCGGGCAGGTCGAAGAACTCTCGGCTGATGTCATAGACCGACTGGATGAACTCGAGGTCGACACCGTGGCCGACGATCTGGAAGAAGCCAGTGTGTTCGCACGCATGTGCGATTTCTTTGGCGACCCGGGCCATCCCGTCCGGATCGCCGGAAAGGAAGTCGGAGATGTCGATGACGGGGACGACGTCTCCCGCCGAGTTGGTGATGGCTGCGCTGGTGTTCATTCGACGCTCTTTCGTGTCCGTTGGAGTCGATGGTGATGCCGAGGACGGCGGCGGCGACGAGGCCACGGGGACCCCGTCACCGCCGCCCTCGCTGGATCAGATGTTCTGGACCTTGTCCTTGTACTCGGTGAAGATGAAGGGGTTGGCCGCGACGACCTCTTCGACGTTGTCGGCCGTGACGAGCAACTGCTCGATGACCGTGCGGAACTCGACGGGCTTGCCCGCCAGTGCGTTCAGCACTGCATTTGCGGCGATGAGTCCCGTCTGGGCCGAGCTGTAGTAGCGGGTAGCTGCCAGGTACGGCGTGCCGAACCAGGTGACCATCTCTTCGTCGGCGTCCGAGGTGACGTGCAAGATGTTGTCCTTGCCCTCGTCCTTCAGCCACTGGCAGATGCCGTTGCTCATGGCGGCGGCGTAGTCGACCACCGCAACGATGTCGGGGTTCGCCTGGAAGGCGGTCTGGACGACTTCGACGGCCTTCACGCGGTCGAAGAAACCCTGCTCGCGCACGACGATCTCGATCTTCGATCCGGCGAGCACCTCGTCGAGACCCTCGTCGATCCGCTCCGAGAAGCCCTGACCGATGACGCCCTGGACGACGCAGATCTTGCCGCCATCCGGCAACTGCTCGAGCAGGTACCGGCCGATGATGCGCCCACCCTCGACCGAGTCGATCTCGGCGACACCGTTGAAGTACTCGTCCGCGTCACTCGGACCGGGCCAGATGCAGTTTCCGACCGGCACACCCTTGTCGAAGGCAGCCTTGGCCCCTGCGCCGGCCGACTCGGCGGTGTTCGGCTGGATGACCACGCCGACGGCACCCTGCGCCAGGAAGTTCTCGATGTTCGCCAGTTCGGTTGCTGCGTCATAACCGGCCTGGACGACCGAGAGTTCGTAGCCGGTGCCCTCGAGAGCCTTGTAGACGCCCGTGGCCACGCCGCGGGTGTAGTCGTTGAGGCCGTTGAGTGTCAGCCCGATGAGGCCGCCGGCAGCGACGGCGGCACCGGTGGTGTCGGGCGCTGCGTCGGTGGACGTGCTCTCGCCATCGTCGCCCCCACAGGCGGCGAGAATGCTGCCGCCGATGGCGACGCCGCCGATGATGGTGACGCCCTGCAAGAAGCGACGACGGCTGAATGGATGCTCCGGAACGTTCACGTGTTCTCCTGTTGTTGCTGGATGGTTGCTGTGCTCTCCGCACGCTTCACCGGCGACTTCGCCGCTCCCCGCATGCTGAAGATCTGGGCCAGGGGGCCACGGCCGCCCCCGCCGTTGCGGCGGAGGTCGCTGATGGAGGTGATCAGCACCGCAGCGATGAGGACTCCGCCGAAGACGAAGTCGCTCCAGGAGTCGTTGATGTCCAAGAAGGTGAGCGCTGCCTGCACGACACCCAGCACGAACACGCCGAGGAAACTGCCGACCGGCGTGCCCCGGCCACCGGCCAGGGTGGCACCTCCGAGCACGACGGCAGCGATGGCTCGGAGTTCGAGACCGCCGCCAGAGCGAGGGTCACCCGAGCCGATACGGGCCATGAGGATGATTCCAGCGATCGCCACGAGTGTGCTGCTGATGACGTACACGAGGATCTTGGTCCGCGTGGTCGGCAGACCGGCGAGGTACGAGGCCTCCTCGGCCGAGCCGAGCGCATAGATCTGGCGGCCGAATCGGGTGTAGCGCATCACCAGACCAGCCACGACCAGCACCACGAAGAGGATGAAGATCGGAGTCCTCAGTCCGAGCACGTCACCCGTGCGCAGCCATTCGAACGAGTCGCGTACCGGCACGGGCGAGTTCTTCGCCCGTACGAGGGCGAGCGACTGGAAGACACTCAGCCCGCCGAGGGTCAGGATGAACGGCGGGATCTTGAGCGTGGTGATGACGGTCCCCCAGATGAGACCGACGAATGCGCCCACCAACAGCACGATGACGATGGCGAGGAACTCCGAGCGACCGTTCACCACCTGGGTGGCGGCGAGCACCGCCGAGAACGCAGCGAAGGTACCCACCGAGAGGTCGAGTTGACCCGCTGCAATCAGGAACGTCTGTCCGATGGCGATGATGCCGAGGACCGACGTCTGCAACAAGATGTTCTCGAGGTTGGCCCACGCGACGAAGTTGTCCTCTTTGTACTCGGTGTAGATCGAGAGGACGACCACTGCTGTCAGCAGAGGCACGAACACGCGGACGAGCTCTCCCTGCAGGGCTCGAGGCAGCAGTTTCATGACGATGTCATCTCCATCTCGATCAATCGCTGTTCGGAGGCGTCTGCTCCGGCGACTTCGCCGACGAGTCGGCCCTCTCTCATGACGAACACCCGGTCGGTGACGATCCCGACCTCTTGGAAGTCGGTCGAGCACACGACGATCGCTGCCCCCTGATTCGCGAGCCGTCGGAGCGTGGCGTAGATCTCCATCTTCGAGGGGATGTCGATGCCGGCGGTCGGCTCGTCGAAGACGAGGACCGGAGTCCCGACCTCGAGCCACCTCCCGATGATCACCTTCTGCTGGTTGCCTCCCGACAGCGTGCGCACCCCGCGAGCAGCGGAGTCGGACTTCACGTTGGCGGCCCTCATCAGCATGGTTGCCAACGCCCGCTGCTTGCGCGGAGCGACGATGGCGGGCCCCTTCACCGCCAGCTGACCGAGCATCAGGTTGTCGGCGATGGTCTTGTCGAGCAGCAGACCGCGCCGCTTCCGGTCGGAGGGCAGGAAGGCCACTGAACTTGCTGCCGACGAGCGTGAGCGCAGACGACGGCCGCCACCGAGCACCACCGAACCCGACGACGGACGTCGAGCGCCGACCATGAGCGAGGCGAGTTCGGTGGTACCAGATCCGGTACCACCGGTGAACCCCACCACCTCGCCCGGGAACACGTCGCAGGTGACGCCGCGCACTCGGTCGCCGAGGTGGACATCGACGAGCGACAGGGCTGGTCCGTTCTCGCGCGTCGACGAGTCGGTCCGATCGACCGAGTGCTCGATCTCGCCGAACATCTCGTTGACGAGCTGTTGCGGTGTGATGTCGGCGACGACCCCGTTGAACACGCGCTTGCCGTCGCGAAGGACGGTGACCGAGTCGGCGAGGTGGAAGATCTCGTCGAGGTGGTGCGAGATGTACAGCACCGCCACACCGCGCTGGCGGAGTGCATCGACCACGCCGAAGAGTCGCTCGACCTCGACGCGACTGAGTGATGCGGTGGGCTCGTCCATGATGATCACCCGAGCGTCGTAGTCGACTGCTCGAGCAACTTCGATCAACTGCCACTGCGCCACCGACAGCCCACGCACGCTCGCCCGCGGATCGAGATCGAGGCCGAGCAGGGCGAGCCGCTCGGCGGCCATCGACATCGTCTTGCGCCACGACACCAGGCCCGAACCGGGGAGCCGGTCGAGCATGACGTTCTCTCCCACCGACAGGTCGCGGGCGATCTGGCGCTCTTGGTAGATCACGCGGATACCGAGGCTCTGGAATGCGCGGCGCGAGGCGTTGGTGATGAGCTGGCCACCGACGGACACCGTGCCCGAGTCAGCCGTGATCGCCCCACTCGCGATCTTGATGAGCGTCGATTTACCGGCCCCGTTCTCGCCGACGAGACCGTGCACCTCGCCAGGCATCAGCCGAAGCGACACGCCATCGAGCGCGCGCGCCCCGGGGAAGGACTTGGTGATGTCCTGGAGGTCGAGAGCGGGTGCGGGCTCGTGCATACAGTCAGGCCAGCGTAAACGCGTACGTAGGTCGGGTATGTGAACGCCGCGAGAACTGAATGACTCCCACGCTCACGACGTGGCCCGCACGTGCTCGGCGATCGCCGGCATGACCTTCTCGCCGTACGCAGCGAGGGTGTGGTCCTTGTCGTCGTGTTGGAGGTAGATCGAGAACTGATCGACGCCCAGGTCCTTCAGTTGACGCATCCGCTCGATGTGGGTCTCGATCGGGCCGACGATGCAGAACCGGTCGACGATCTCGTCGGGCACGAACGTGGTGTGGCTGTTGCCTGCCTGACCATGCTCGTTGTAGTCGTAGCCCTGTCGACCCTTGATGTACTCGGTGAGCGCCTTGGGCACAGGGGCATTGTCGCCGTACCGGGCGACGATGTCGGCCACGTGGTTGCCGACCATGCCCCCGAACCACCGGCACTGCTCGCGCCCGTGGGCGAGGCCGGCATCGGTGCCGTCGGTGACATAGGCGGGTGCGGCGACGCAGATGGTGATGTCATCGGGGTTGCGGCCCGCTGCTTCGGCTGCGGCACGAACGGCACCGATGGTCCACTCGGCGATCGAGAGATCGGCGAGTTGCAGGATGAAGCCGTCGCCGACCTCACCGGTGAGGGCGAGCGCCTTCGGCCCGTAGGCCGCGACCCACATCTCGAGTCGACTCGCGCCCGCCCAGGGGAGACGCAGGTCCTGACCCTTGTACTCGACGCTGCGACCGTTGGCGAGTTCGCGCACGACGTGGATGCTGTCTCGCAATGTGGCGAGCGTGGTCGGCGCACCATTGGTGACACGCACCGCCGAGTCGCCTCGACCGATGCCGCACACCGTTCGATTGCCGAGCATCTCGTTGAGCGTGGCGTAGGTGCTCGCGGTCACGGTCCAGTCACGCGTGGCGGGGTTGGTCACCATCGGCCCGACGATCACGTTGCGCGTCTCGGCGAGGATCTGGCTGTAGATCACATAGGGCTCTTGCCACAGGATGTGACTGTCGAAGGTCCACACGTAACGGAACCCGTAGGTCTCCGCCCGCTTGGCCAGGTCGACGACTCGCGCCGAGGGCGGTGTGGTCTGCAGTACGACTCCGAAGTCCATCAGCGCGTCACCGGTTCTGCGGGAAGCCGAGGTCGACGGTGGACGTACGCGGGTCGGGCCAGCGCGAGGTGACCACCTTCGAGCGCGTGTAGAAGTTGACGCCCTCGGGGCCGTACATGTGCTGGTCGCCGAACAGGCTCGCCTTCCAGCCACCGAAGCTGTAATAGCTGACCGGCACCGGGATCGGCACGTTGATGCCGACCATGCCGACCTGCACGTCGAACTCGAACTGGCGGGCCACCCCTCCATCGCGGGTGAAGATGGCGGTGCCGTTACCGAACTGATTGGCGTTGATCAGCTCGAGTCCCTCCTCGTAGCCCGACACTCGGGTGACGTTGAGCACCGGGCCGAAGATCTCGTCGTCGTAGCACTTCATGCCGGGACGGACGTGATCGATGAGACTGGGGTTGAGGAAGAAGCCACCGTTGTCCGGTGCGCCCTGACGGCCGTCGACGACCACCGTTGCACCCTCTTCCGAGGCGCTGGCGACGTAGCCCGCAACCTTGTCGCGGTGCTCGCGGGTGATGAGCGGACCCATTTCGCTCGACGGTTCACTGGCGGGGCCGACCTTGATGTCGGGGATCCGGGCCTCGATCCGTTCGATCAGGGCGTCAGCCACCGAGTCGACCGCGAGGACCACGCTGATCGCCATGCAGCGCTCGCCGGCCGAGCCGTAGGCCGCGCTGACGGCGGCATCGGCGGCCATGTCGAGGTCGGCATCGGGAAGCACGAGCATGTGGTTCTTGGCACCGCCGAGCGCCTGCACCCGCTTGCCGTTGCGAGTGCCGGTCTCGTAGATGTACTTGGCGATCGGGGTCGACCCGACGAAGCTGACCGCCGAGATGTCGGGGTGGTCGAGCAGGCGGTCGACGGCGACCTTGTCGCCATGGACCACGTTGAAACAGCCATCCGGCAGGCCCGCCTGCTTGAGCAGCTCGGCGAGGAACATCGACGCCGACGGGTCCTTCTCGCTGGGCTTGAGCACGAACGTGTTGCCGCACGCCAGTGCGTTGGCGAACATCCACATGGGCACCATCGCCGGGAAGTTGAACGGAGTGATGCCGGCGACCACGCCGAGAGGCTGCTTGATCGAGTAGACGTCGACGCCTGACGAAGCCTGCTCGCTGTAGCCGCCCTTCATGAGGTTCGGGATGCCGCAGGCGAACTCGACGTTCTCGAGCCCGCGGGCCACTTCGCCGAGAGCGTCGGAGAGCACCTTGCCGTGCTCGGCCGACAGGATCGAGGCGATCTCCTTGCGGTTCGCAGCGATGAGTTCACGCGTCTGGAACATCACCTCGGCCCGCCGCGACAGGTTGGTGGCGCGCCACGCCGGGAATGCCGCCTTGGCACGCGCCACGGCCAGGTCGACCTCGTCGACCGATGCGAAATCGACCGACGCCTGCTGCTCTCCCGTCGCCGGGTCGAACACGACACCCGAGCGACCCGAGTTGCCCTCGGTGACCGCTCCGTCGATCCAATGCGAAATCCGCTTCATCCGTTCCCTCTCCACTGTTGTCCTCGGCACGCCCTCGGCATGCCATGTCTTGCAGCCCGCTCAATTCATCGACGCACGACGCGCCCCGACCCGGCGGAAGCCCCACCGGGGTCACACCAGGTACTGCGACAGTCCGCGTTTGATGTACTGACCGTGCCCCTTTCGTCCGTGATACGTGTCGTCCTTGATGACGATCGATCCGCGCGAGAGCACGGTGTCGACCTTGCCGTCGATGACCCAGCCCTCCCAGGCAGAGTGATCCATGTTCATGTGGTGCTTGTCGTTGATGCCGATCTTCGTCGTGGCATTCGGGTCCCACACGACGACGTCGGCGTCGGCACCCGGCGCGATCACGCCCTTGCGCGGGTACATGCCGAACATGCGCGCCGGCGTGGTGCAGCAGGTCTCGACCCACCGCTCGAGCGAGAGCTCGCCTGCGACGACACCTTGGTAGATCAGTTCCATGCGGTGCTCGACCCCGCCGATCCCATTGGGGATCGCCGAGAAGTTGCCGAGGCCGAGTTCCTTCTGGTCCTTGAAGCAGAACGGGCAGTGGTCGGTGCTGACGACCGCGAGTTCGTTCATGCGCAGTCCCTTCCACAGATCGCCCTGGTGGCCGTGGCCCATCTGACCGATGTAGTGCGGGTCGTGGTCCCTCGATCGCACCGGGGTGCTGCACACCCACTTGGCGCCCTCGAACCCGGGCTGGCCGAGGGTCTCCTCGAGGGTGAGCCACAGATACTGCGGGCACGTCTCGGCGAAGACGTTGCGGCCGTTGTGGCGCGCAGCGGCCACTTCGTTGAGTGCGTCACCCGCCGACATGTGCACGATGTACAGCGGAACGTTCCCGGCGACATGGCTGAGCACGATGGCGCGGTGCGTTGCCTCGGCCTCGAGCGGGGACGGCCGCGTGTAGCTGTGGTACTTCGGGTCGCTCTCGCCGCGGGCGAGTGCCTGCTGGACGAGGACGTCGATGGCAATGCCGTTCTCGGCGTGCATCATGATCATGGCGCCGCATTCGGCGGCGGTCTGCATGGCCCGCAGGATCTGGCCGTCGTCGCTGTAGAACACGCCGGGGTAGGCCATGAACAGCTTGAAGCTGCTGATGCCCTCGTGCTCGGTCAGGTACTTCATGGCCTTCAGCGACTCGTCATCGACGCCGCCGATGATCTGGTGGAAGGCATAGTCGATGGCGCACTCGCCCTCGGCCTTGCGGTGCCACTCGGCGAGACCGTCGAACACGTTCTCGCCGTAGCGCTGGACGGCCATGTCGACGATGGTCGTGACGCCGCCCCATGCGGCTGCACGCGACCCCGTCTCGAAGGTGTCGCTGGCGAAGGTGCCGCCGAAGGGCAGTTCCATGTGGGTGTGGACATCGACACCACCCGGGATGACGTACTTGCCGGCGGCATCGATGACGGTGTCACAGCCCTCGTCGGTGAAGTGACCGGGCGTCCCGAGCGCCGTGATCGTCTCGCCCTCGATGAGGACGTCCTGGGCAATGACTCCGGTCGTGGAGATGACCTTGCCGTTCTTGATGAGCGTTCTCGCCATGTTCACCCTCCCCTGGGTCGACGGGTTGTTCGGTCGGTGTCAGTGTCGCGCAGCACCGTGCGGCGATCAGCCGGCAGCGATGTCGCCATACCCGTCGGGCCGACGGTCGCGATAGAAGGCCCAACGGTCGCGGATCTCGCGGAGTTTGCCCATGTCGAGGTCGCGCACGACGAGCTCGGACTGGTAGGCGTCACCCACGTCGCCGACGAACTTGCCTTCGGGATCGACGAAGTAGCTCTGACCGTAGAAGTCGTTCTCGCCGAGTGGTTCGATGCCGACCCGGTTGATGGCCCCGACGTAATAGATGTTGGCGACTGCAGCGGCTGGCTGCTCGAGGCGCCAGAGGTACTCGCTCAGTCCGCGGTGCGTGGCCGACGGGTTGAACACGATCTCGGCTCCGTGGAGCCCGAGCATTCGCCAGCCCTCGGGGAAGTGACGGTCGTAGCAGATGTACACGCCGACCTTGCCGACGGCAGTGTCGAACACCGGATACCCGCCATCGCCGGGACGGAAGTAGAACTTCTCCCAGAAACCCTTCACCTGTGGGATGTGCTGCTTGCGGTACTTCCCGAGGTAACGGCCATCGGCGTCGATGACCGCAGCCGTGTTGTAGTACAGGCCGGGCTGCACGATCTCGTACATCGGGAGCACCATCACCATGCCGAGCTCCTTGGCGATCGCCTGGAAGCGCTGGGTGGTCGGGCCGTCGGGGATGTACTCGGTGTACCCGTAGTACTCGACCTCTTGGACCTGGCAGAAGTAGGGCCCGTAGAACAGCTCTTGGAAGCAGATCACCTCGGCGCCGGCGGCCTTGGCCTGGTGTGCGTACTGCTCGTGCTTGTCGAGCATCGCCTCTTTGGTGCCGGGCCAGTCGGTCTGCACCAGCGCTGCACGAACGGTGCGATTCCCCATCGACGAGTCGGTCATGGCGCGGATCGTAATGTGACACATTCGTGCTGACAATGATTGTATTGTGACCGCACAAAGCGTTACACGCCGTTCACCCATGCAGGTCCGGCGGCGGTGGCGCACCACTTCGACACCGGCGGTCACCTGGCGCTCACATGACGACAGCAGCAGATCTCGAGACGGTCATCCTCGATCGCAGCGCGAAGGGCATTGCGGCGGCGATCGGACGCCTCGTCCGCGCCGGTGACCTCACGCCCGGCACTCGCCTCCCCACCGTACGCGAACTCTCGAAAGCGCTGGGCGTGTCGCCGACGACGGTCAGCGAGGCCTGGCAGAGCCTCGCCCAGGTGGGCGCGATCGACGCCCGTGGCCGCCAGGGCACCTTCGTGCGCCTGCCGACCGGGCCCGGTTCGCCGCGCCGGTACCGCCGCGTCACCGAAGGCCCCGGGCACTTCGCCATCGATCTCTCGACGGGAACACCCGACCCACTGTTGCTGCCCGATCTCGGGCCGGTGATCGCTCGCGTCAGCCGACAGTCGCTCACCTCGAGCTATCTCGACCAACCGGTGCTGCCGGATCTCGACCAACGCCTGCGAGCCGGATGGCCCTTCGAGGTCGAGGACCTCACGGTCGTCGACGGGGCGATGGACGCGCTCGACCGGATCGTCGGTGTCGTGGTGCGGCTCGGGGACCGGGTGGTGGTCGAACATCCGACGTTCCCGCCATTGCTCGATCTGCTCGAGCAGGTCGGGGCCGAGGTGATCGGCGTCGATCTCGACGACGAGGGCATGCGTGTCGACCCGCTCGTCGAGTCATTGGCGGCGCGACCGAGCGCCGTGTTCCTGCAACCACGCGCTCACAACCCCACCGGGGTGACGCTGTCGCGTCGTCGCGCCCAGGCGCTCGCCCGCGCACTCGGCGCCTCGAGCACGGGGTCCTCGAACACGATCGTCGTCGAGGACGACCATTCGGGTGACATCGCGAGCGGCGCCTTGGTGAGCCTCGGCACCTGGTTGCCGTCACGCACCGTGCACATCCGCAGTTACTCGAAGAGTCATGGACCCGATCTGCGGCTCGCCGCCGTCGGCGGCGCCGGCGATGTGGTGAGCGCTGTCGCCAACCGACGGCTGCTCGGGCCCGGTTGGAGCAGCCGGATCCTGCAGGCCGTTCTGCTCGAGATGCTCGACCACCGACCGACGATCGAGGCGGTCGAGGCTGCCCGCACCGAGTACGCGCGGCGCCGGGCGCTCGTGGCCGACGTGCTCGCGCAACGCGGCGTACCCGTGACGGGCAGCGACGGCATCAACCTCTGGATGGAGGTGCGCGACGAGCGATCAGCACTGGTGACGCTCGCTGCACAGGGCGTGGGGGCTGCGCCGGGCGAACCGTTCCTGGTGCACGACGATCGACCGCACCTGCGGGCCACGGTCGGCCTCGTCCGCGAAGACGTCGTGGCGATCGCCGAGCGACTGGCCGACGCCGCCAACCTGCGCCCCGCCCTGGCCCGGTGACCGGAGCGGTCGGGGCCACGGAAGCGACGGTCCTACATGGGACTGCTGCGGAGCAGTTCGTGCGCCGTTGCGCACTCGGCTGCAAGGGTGTCGCCCGGCTCGAGCGGACGCGATCCGTCGGGCCCGACGAGCATCGAGCACAGCGCCATCGGCAACAGCTCGGCCTCGGCCTCCCACGGCGCACGGACGTCGGCCACCCGTTCGGCCATGGTCGTGAACAGCGCGTCGGGAAGACGTCGACCTCGCCCCGCGACGAGCCAGACGGGTCGCTCGCTGCAGTAGGCCACGGACGCGACGGCGCGCGAACCAGGCGCCGCCAGGACATCGCTGCTGCCGGCAGCGATCGCCTCGACCAGGACGACATCGGCCGCAAGGGCAGCCGCCGACAGACCGGCCGCAGGGACGACATCGGCCTCGACGTCGGATCGCTGGAGCCGACGGACGAACGTGGCCCCCTCGTCGTCGGCATCGACGGCGAGGACACGGATGTCACCACGACGCAAGACCGCATCGCCCACCAGATCGGGCCAACCGACCACGCACACCGTCGCGTCGTCGGCGAGCGTGTCGAAGAGATGGTCGGGTGTCGCGTCGTCATCGACCTCGGATGCCAACCGGTACATCACGTCGAACGGATCGGCAGCCGTCAGGATCGAGGAACAGAACCACCAGAGCGGCCCGCTCGTCGGGTGCCGCTCGATGATGCGACGGCACGCGACCACGAGGCCGGCCGGTTCGAACTGGAGACCACGGAGCGCGCCGGCCGTCTCGCGCACCAGCAGACGCTGGTCGCCTCCCGAGGCGCGGGCGACGTACCGGAGACGTTCGATCGGGTGCACGCCGACGACTCTACCGAGGCGTGCTTGGGCACCCGGAGCCCCGGCTTGCTACCGTTGCGTGCCGTGGCAGTGAATCCTTCGCCCGACACGGTCCTCACCTCGCTGGCCGGAGAGTCGCGCCCGCTCGAAGAGTGGCTCACGACCTTCCATCTGGCGAGTGTGGTGCTCGATCCGTACACCAACGAGAGCGCCTGGATCCTGCGTACAGCAGCTCGCATCCTCGATGCCTTCCGCGGCTCGGACGCACGGGTCAACTTCGTCCTGACCTGCTCTCGGAGCGAGGCCAAGGAGTTCCTCGGTCCCCTCACCGACGACTTCCTCGTGTTCTGCGATCCCGACCGAGTGTTCGTCAAGCAGTTGGGCCTCGGCGCGCTGCCGGCGTTCGTGTTCGTTCGCACCGACGGAACGGTTCCTGCGTCGGCCGAGGGCTGGAAGGCCGCCGAGTGGCGCGGCGTTGCCGACGCGATCGCTGCATCCTGTGCGTGGACTCGCCCGAATCTGCCGATCGCCGGCGATCCGGGGCCGTTCCACGGCACGCCCGCACTCGCTGGCTGATGCCGGTCCCGCCTTCCGTCGCCGACCTTCCGGTCGTCGCCACCCTCGACCGACTCACGAGTGCGCTCGCCATGGGCACGGGCGCGGTCCTGGTGGCTGCGCCAGGCGCGGGCAAGACCACCGTGGTCCCGCTGTGGTTGCTCGATCAACCCTGGCTCGACGGCCGCCGGGTCGTCGTGCTCGAACCACGTCGGCTCGCCACTCGAGCTGCAGCCCGCCGGATGGCTGCACTGCTCGGAGAGCAGCCGGGCATGACGGTCGGCTACCAGACACGCGACGAGCGGGTGATCGGGCACTCGACCCGCATCGAGGTGGTCACCGAGGGCGTGCTCACCCGTCGGCTGCAGCACGATCCGGAACTGCCCGGCGTGGGCATCGTCATCTTCGACGAGGTCCACGAACGGAACCTGCCGACCGACATCGGTCTTGCGCTCGCGCTCGACGCCCGCTCGGCGCTGCGGCCGGACCTTCGAGTGCTCGCCATGTCGGCCACCCCCGATGCCGACCGCATCGCCAGACTGCTGGGCGGCGATGACGGCCCGGTCCCGGTGATCGAGAGCGCGGGTCGAGAGTTCCCGGTCGAGATCCGCTCGCTACCGATGACCAAAGGAGCTCGCGTCGAGCAGTCGGTCGCCGAAGCGGTGCTCGTGGCGCTGCGGGACGAGACCGGTGACGTCCTCGTCTTCCTCCCCGGAGTCGGCGAGATCCGCCGCGTCGAGTCGCTGCTCGCCGATCGAGTGCCGACGAACGTCGATCTCCGGCCGCTGGCAGGGGCTCTGTCGTCTGCCGATCAAGACCTGGCCCTGTCGCCGTCACCGCCCGGTCGACGCCGCGTCGTCCTGAGCACCGACATCGCCGAGTCGTCACTCACCGTTGCGGGTGTCCGGGTCGTGGTCGATGCCGGCCTCGCACGTGTTCCCCGCTTCGACATCCGAACGGGGATGACCCGCCTCACGACCGTGTCGACCAGCCGCGCCTCGGCCGAGCAGCGCGCCGGTCGCGCAGGACGGACCGAGCCTGGCGTGTGCTACCGACTGTGGAGCAAGCTCGAGCAGGGCACGCGCCTGGCGCACCTTCCCGCCGAGATCACCCAGGTCGACCTGGCCGGCCTGGCGCTCGAACTCGCCGCGTGGAACGCCGACCCGGCCTCCCTCGCGTTCGTCGATCCTCCGCCGGCGAAAGCGCTCGCTGCAGCGCGTGAGTTGCTCGTCGATCTCGGCGCTCTCGTCGAGTCCGGCGAGTCCGGATCGACCATCACCGGCATGGGCCGAGCGATGCTCGCGCTGCCGCTCCACCCACGCCTCGCTCACATGGTGGTGGCCGCGCCGGACGCCGACCGGCCACTCGCCTGCGTGATCGCGGCGATCGTCGACGAGCGCGACCTGCTTCGGGGTCGCGCCGACGAGCTCCCTGCCGACCTGGCGCTACGGGTTCGCGTGGTCTGCGGCGACGAACGGCATGACCGGGCGGATCGCCGCGTCACCGAGCGTGTCCGGGACCGGGCACTCGACATCGCACGCAGGGCGGGGGTGCCGCTGGTGCTGCGCGAGGTGGATGCCGATCGGGCCGGCGCCGTGCTGGCGCTCGGCTTCCCCGATCGAGTCGCGGTACGGCGGAGCCAGCCCGGCCAATTCCAGCTTCGCACCGGCGGCGGGGCGTGGGTGGCCAAGGACGATCCACTCGCCCGCGAACCGTTCATCGTGGCCGCCGATCTCGACGGGAATCGGACGAGTGCGCGGGTTCGACTCGGCGCAGGTCTCGACGCCGCCGAACTCGAGCGCGCGCTCGCGCACCGGATCGACCGTCGAGAGTCGCTCGTGTGGGACAAGGAGCGCAACGACCTCGTGCTCCGGGTCGAGGCGCGGCTCGGCAACATGGTGATCGCCGATCGTCGACAGTCCCCACCGGCGGGTCCGCCGACCGTGGCAGCACTGCTCCAGCGCGTCGTCGCCACTCGCCTGGGTGCACTCGACATGGCCTCCGCAGCGTCGCTGCGGGCTCGGGTGGCGTTCGTGAGGCGGCTCCAGCCGGGTGGCGACTGGCCGGATCTGGGAGATCGAGCACTCGTCGAGACGGTCGATGACTGGTTGGCGCCGTATCTCGTCGCGGCGACGGGCCGGTCCGATCTCGATCGACTCGACGTCGCCATGTTGCTGTCGAGCCAGTGGTCATGGGACCGGCAGATGTCGTTGGCCGACCTTGCGCCGCTGTCGTTCACCACGCCGACCGGTCGCGACGTCACGATCGACTACGCACGCGATCTGCCGACTGCAGCGGTCCGGGTGCAGGACCTGTTCGGAATGGTGACACACCCGACGGTGATGAACGGCACGGTTCCGGTGGCACTCGAGTTGCTGTCGCCCGCAGATCGTCCCTTGCAGATCACCAGTGATCTGCCGGGTTTCTGGCGAGGCACGTGGGCGGACGTCCGCAAGGAGATGGCCGGCCGGTATCCCAAGCACCACTGGCCCGTCGACCCGTCGACCGCCCCACCCAAGCGCCTGAAGGACCGGTAGCGCTGGACGACGCTCGACTCAGACGGGCCGGCGCGCGAGCACTGCCACCGAGAGACCTGCCGGTAGGTCGATCCGACGCAGCATCGCTCGTTCGGCTCGAGCCAGCGCACCGAGCACACCGCCGAGGCCGGTGCTGTGACGACCCACGTCACTCGTCGGAGTCCCTCGCTCGATCAGTGCCAGCGCCGCAGCCGGAGGCACGAGGAACGAGTAGGCACCGGTGGCACGTTCCACGTCGAGCCCCGCACCGAACGCCAGTGATCGAAGGTCGGCGACACTGAATCGCCGAGCCGCATGGGTCACCTCGTCGTGGCCGCGGCGCAGTCGGCGCACCCCGGGCTCGAGCAGACAGACCCAGCCGCCGGGGCGGGTGATACGTGCGAAATCCGCCACGATCGCTGCAGGGTCGGGGTTCATCCGGTGGTAGAGCGCTGTCACGCACAGCACCCCGTCGAAGGTTGCGCTCGCGAACGGCAACCGGTTGAGGTCGGCGCGGACGGGAAGGACCGGACGACCCGACGGTGCCGTCGAGTTCCGAGCCGCCGCGAGCGCGCCCGCGTCGTAGTCCGCCAGCACGGTTGCGGAATGCTCGGCCAACCAGCCCCCCGTGGCGCCGGCGCCACCGCCCGCGTCGAGGAACACGCGCGTCGGCCGGGACGACGTCGGGGCGAGCTCGTGCTCGAGGAGTTGTCGAACGAGCCGTCGCGTCGCCTCGTACCACCAGTGCCGCTCGGCAGCAGCGACCATCCGGTGATACTCGTCGGCATCCATCACCCGATTGTGCCCCGCTGGAACTGCGATCGCAGCGACGGGGTGAGAACAGCGCGCAGTCTCAGTTGGCTACCATGCCGGCGATGACTCGGCCGACTGGGTGGGTGGACGCGCTCAGCGGGACCGTTGCGGTGGTCACCGGCGGTCTCGGGTTCATCGGCTCCAACATCGTGCACCGCCTCGTCTCGCACGGCGTCTCCGTTCGGGTGATCGACTCGTTGGTCGACGGGCATGGTGGCGACCGCCGCAACCTGCTCGGCCTGCCCGACGAGGCCACCGTCGACGTGACCACGTGCGACCTTGGCGATCCGTCCGTCGCCGACGTCATCGATGGTGCCGACATCGTGTTCAACGTCGCAGGGCAGGTCAGTCACATCGCCTCGATGGTCGACCCCGAGACCGACCTGCATCACAACACGACCGCGCACATCCGGTTCCTCGAGTTGCTCCGGCGCGTGCAGCCAGATGCTCGGGTCGTCCACACTTCGACCCGCCAGGTGTACGGACGCCCCATCCGCCTTCCCGTCGACGAGACCCACCCTGCACGACCGGTCGACGTGAACGGGGTCGCGAAGCTGGCCGGCGAACAGCTGCACATGGTGTACGCCCAGGTGTACGGGCTTCGTGCCACGTCGCTTCGACTGACGAACGTCTACGGGCCCCGTCAACGACTGACGAGCGACCAACTCGGGTTTCTGCCGGTGTTCATCCGCACGGCGCTCGAGGGCGGGGTGATCGAACTGTTCGGGACGGGCGAGCAGCGCCGCGACTGCCTGCATGTCGATGATGTCGTCGATGCAGCCCTGGCAGCGACCAGCGATGCGACCGTCGGTGCCGTCTTCAACGTCGGGCATCGCACCACCCATACGTTGAACGAGGTTGCAGACCTGCTGGTTCGACTGAGTGGCGAGACGGCGTCGATCCGTCATCGTCCATGGCCGACCGAGCACGAACGGATCGACATCGGTTCGTTCGAGACCGACAGCTCGGCGTTGCGCGACACGGTCGGGTGGACCCCTTCGACCGACCTCGCCGACGGCCTGGAATCCACCATCGCGTTCTATCGGGAGCACCCGTGGTACCTGTCGTCGACCTGAGCCGGCGCGGCGCCGTCCTGGCGGGTGCATTCGCCGAGCGCGTCCGTGCGCTGACGGCGGGGGGCAGCTATCTCCTCGGCGACGAGACCGCGTCGTTCGAGTCGGAGTTCGCTGCGTCGAGCCGGGGAAGTGTCGGCGCGGTGACCGTGTCCTCGGGTGCTGCCGCCGTGCAACTGGCCTTGGCGGCGCTCGGAGTGGGCCCGGGTGACGAGGTGATCGTCCCGGCGTTCACGGCCGTGCCGACGGTGTCCGCCGTGTGCGCGATCGGAGCTGTGCCCGTGCCCGTCGACGTCGAGCCCGGAACGGCCAATCTCGATCCGAGTGCGGTGGCGACGGCGACGACCGATCGCACCCGTGCCGTGGTGGTCGTCCATCTGTACGGCCGACCCGCAACCCTGCCTGCAACGTCGCTACCCGTGGTCGAGGATGCGGCACAGGCGCACGGGGCGGTCGACGACCACTCGCGGTCGGCTGCCGTCGCCTACAGCTTCTACCCCACCAAGAACCTGGGCGGGATCGGTGACGGTGGTGCAGTGGTCTCCGCCGACACGTCACTGCTCGATCGGGTCAGGAACCTTCGAACGCACGGCATGACGGCGCAGTACGTCCACGAGGCGATCTCGCAGAACTTTCGGATGAGCGAACTCGAGGCGGCCTGGCTGCGACTCGGGCTCGTCGACCTCGATGCGCGCAACGAACGGCGACGCGCCATCGCGGCCCACTACCGCCGAGTCGCCCCGGAACTCCGCTGGACCGAGCCGCACCCCGGTCATGTCCACCACCTCTGCGTCGTGCGCTCGGGCCACCGTGACGTCTTCCGGTCGAGCCTCGCCGCCAGCGGGATCGCCACGGCGATCCACTATCCGCTCGCCATCACGCAGCAGCCCGCATATCGACACCTCGAGCGCGAGGCGTGCCCCGAGGCCGAACGGTGGGCCGCCGAGTGCGTGTCGCTCCCGTGCTTCCCCGAACTCACCGACGGTGAAGTCGAGACCGTTGCCTCAGCCCTGACCGCTCTCGCCCGAGATCGCCGGACCCCGGTGTGAGTGCCTCCAGCGCCGCCCGGTCGATCTCGGCGATGTTCCCGTGTTACAACGACGCGCCGACCATCGGGCACCTCATCGATCATGTCCACGAAGCGCTGCGGCCCCTGGTCGACGAACTCGAGGTGATCGTCGTCAACGACGGGTCGACCGACGGTTCACGAGATCTGCTCGATCAAATGGCCGCTGCGCGACCCTGGCTCCGGCCGATCCATCACGACATGAACCGCGGGTACGGCGGCGCGCTCATCAGTGGCTTTGCCGCGGCACGGCACGACTGGATCTTCTACACCGACGGCGACGCGCAGTACGACGCCCGCGAAGCCGCAGCGCTCGTCCCGTTCGCCACCGGCGACGTCGACATCGTGCAGGGCTACAAGTTGTCGCGTGGCGACTCGTGGTACCGCGTCGTGATCGGCCGCGCCTACCACCATGCGGTGAGGTTGCTGTTCCGCCTTCGGGTCCGTGACACCGACTGCGACTTCCGCCTCTTCCGTCGCAGCCTCGTCACTCGGCGTCCGCTCACGTCGACCAGTGGCGTGATCTGCGTCGAGATGATGCGCAGCTTCCACGAGCAACAGGCGCGATTCGTCGAGGTGGGCGTCCATCACTATCACCGGCCATCGGGACGGTCGCAGTTCTTCCGCGTTCCCGCAGTCGCCCGCAGCGCCCGACAACTCCTGCGACTCTGGTGGCGGGTCATGGTCCGGAGGACCCCGTGAGACTCGACTCGTTCTTCGACGGACTCCTCGAAGAACGATCGGCGCGCTGGGCGTTCCGTCTGGCGCTCGTGGCATCGATCCCCGTGTACTACGTGGTCGGCCGGTACCAGTGGTTCATCAGGGACGACTGGGCCTTCGTGCTCACCCGTGACCGGATGCGTCGCCAGTTCGGATGGGACGACTGGTTGTTCACCGCGCAGGACGGCCACTGGATGACTCCGCCGCTGATCGTCTATCGGCTCGTCGAGTCGATCTTCGGCCTCGGCTCGTACTGGCCGTTCCTCGTTCCGACGGTCGCGCTCCACGTCGGTGCCGTCCTGCTCGTCAGAGTGCTGTGCCGACGGATGGGTGTCCACGAGTGGACCACGACGCTGCTCTGCATCGCGCTCCTGTGGTTCGGCGGCGGTTGGGAGAACATCGTCTTCGCCGTCCAGATCACCTACAACATCTCCCTCGTCGCGTTCCTCGCGCAACTCGTGCTGACGGATCACGACGGTCCGCCCGACCGGAGGGATGTCCTCGGCGCGGCTCTCGGCGTCATCGGGGTGATGTCGTCCGGGTTCGGTCCGTTCTTCATCGTCGGGGTCGGCCTGTTCCTCGCCCTCCGGCACCGATGGGTGGCAGCAGCAGTCGCGGTCGTGCCGCAAGGACTCGCCTACGCGTGGTGGGCGGTCACCTGGGGAGCCGATGTCGCATCGGAGACCGTCACGGGACCGCGCACCCTGGCACCGGTCTTCGCCGCTCGTGGGATCACCACGACGTTCGAGCGGCTGGTCGCTGTGCCGTCACTGGCCGGTGTCGCCGTCCTCGCCTCGCTGGCCGTCGTGTTCACGACCCGCGAGCCGAGGACCCGGACACTCGCCATCACACTCTGGGTGGTGCCGACACTCATGTTCCTCGGTGTCGGTGTGCAGCGAATCGGCTTCGGACTCGACAGCGCCGGCTCGTCTCGCTATGCACACATCGCCGCGATGCTCGTCGTGCCGCTCCTCGGTCGTACGGTCGACAGCGTGGCGAGGTGGTCGACGCCCCTCCATCGCAGCGCCCAGGTACTCCTGGTCGCATCTGTCACCATCAATGCTGCGTGGTTGCACACCGAGAGCGGCGCGTGGGCGCGACGGGCGGCGCAGGCGCGACGAACGTTCGAACTGTTGGCCGGGTCACCGCTCACGGCGACGGTCGACCCCGCGGTGGTCCCGGTGGCCTTCGACCCCGACGTCACGGTCGGACAGATCGTCGTGCTGGTCGAGCGCGGAGCGATCGAGGCACGGCCCACGGTCACCCCTGACGACGAGGCACTCGTTCGCAAGGCTCTCGGCCTGTCCCCCTGAGTTCGGGTGTCCCCTCGCCACCCGCTCGGTCCGGCAGTTTTCGGGCCGACCTCTTGCCGCCGTAGCCTGGGCACATGCCTGAGTTCGACTTCACCGAGCTACTCCCACTCGGTCACGACGACACCCCGTACCGTCTCGTGTCGACCGAGGGGGTGTCCACGGTCGAGACGCCGCTCGGTTCCTTCGTGACCGTCGAGCCCGAAGCGCTCACGCTCATCACCCGCGAGGCGATGCGCGACATCGCGCACTTCCTGCGACCCGGACATCTCCAGCAACTGCGCAACATCTTCGACGACCCCGAGGCGAGCGACAACGATCGCTTCGTCGCGTACGACCTGTTGCTCAACGCGAACATCTCGGCGGGCGGCGTGCTGCCGATGTGCCAGGACACCGGCACGGCGATCGTGAAGGGCAAGAAGGGGCAGTTCGTCTTCACCGGTGGCCGTGACGAAGAAGCCATCGCCCGAGGCGTGTTCGACACCTACCTCACGTCGAATCTTCGTTACAGCCAGATGGCCCCGCTGACGATGTACGACGAGAAAAACACCGGCAACAACCTGCCCGCCGAGATCAAGATCAGCGCGATCGACGGTGACGCCTACAAGTTCCTCTTCATGGCCAAGGGGGGCGGCAGCGCCAACAAGAGCTACCTGTTCCAAGAGACCAAAGCACTGCTCAACGAAAAGACGTTGCTGCCGTGGCTGTTCGAGAAGATGAAGACCCTCGGCACCTCGGCATGCCCGCCGTACCACCTCGCTGTCGTCATCGGTGGCACGTCCGCCGAGATGGCGGTCGAGACGGCGAAACTGGCGAGCGCTCGCTATCTCGACTCGCTCCCGACCGAGGGGTCGATGAAGGGCAACGGATTCCGCGATGTCGAACTCGAGGCAAAGGTGCTGGCGCTCGCGCAGCAGACCGGCATCGGCGCCCAGTTCGGCGGCAAGTACTTCTGCCATGACGTTCGGGTGATTCGTCTGCCGCGCCACGGCGCCAGCTGCCCCGTGGCGATGGCGGTCAGTTGCAGCGCCGACCGTCAGGCGCTCGGCAAGATCACCCGCGACGGCATCTTCCTCGAACAGCTCGAGACCGACCCCGCGCACTATCTGCCGCCCGTCGAGGATTCGCTCGGTGACGGTGGGCCGGTGGTGCAGGTCGATCTCCATCGCCCGATGAGCGAGATCCGGGCGATGCTCAGCCAGTACCCGGTGAAGACCCGCGTGATGTTGAGCGGCCCGATGGTTGTTGCTCGCGACATCGCCCACGCCACGATCAAGGAACGTCTCGACGCCGGGCTCGGCATGCCCCAGTACCTGCAGGACCACTGCGTGTACTACGCCGGTCCGGCCAAGACGCCCGACGGGATGGCGAGCGGCTCGTTCGGGCCGACGACCGCCGGACGGATGGACAGCTACGTCGACGAGTTCCAGGCTGCCGGCGGCAGTTTCGTGATGCTCGCCAAGGGCAACCGGTCGAAGCAGGTGACCGATGCGTGCAAGAAGTACGGCGGCTTCTATCTCGGCTCGATCGGTGGCCCTGCGGCGCGGTTGGCGCAGGACTGCATCACCAAGGTCGAGGTTCTCGAGTATCCCGAACTGGGCATGGAGGCCGTCTGGAAGATCGAGGTCAAGGACTTCCCTGCCTTCATCGTCGTCGACGACAAGGGCAACGACTTCTTCGATCTGGTCAACAAGCCGTACGCAGGCGGCTCTCCCGTCTCCCTCCGCTGACCCCCGGGCGCAATGCGTGAGAGTTGGCCCGGCTCTGCCGGGCCAGACCTCACGCATTGCGCGGGTTTCGCCGGGTCGGGGGGCGG
>JBDKIV010000239.1:0-3558 GCA_039796935.1 Actinomycetota bacterium
CCGACAGAACGTCTCGCACTGACCCGAACGAAGGCCTGACGCGTACCGCCGGTCGACGGTGCCGCAAAGACCAGGATTCGAGCGTTGAGCCAGCCGCCGGAGTACCGCTTCCCGGCAACGGCTGGAAGCTCGAGTTCCGTCCAAGACCAATCTTGTCGCACGCCTAATCGGCGATGCGAAGACGCCAAGCGACGCGGCATTCGAGGCGTTCGTGTATCGCATCCCCTCCACGATTGCTCCAGGAAGCTTCCGCACCCTCATCGAGTTCTTCCCCGACGCTCGTGGGAGCCACAGGATCGATCCGGCTGAGCGACGGTCGTGGTACGCCGTCCACGTGTCCCCCGATGGATCGACCTGTCCGCTCAACGTCGAGGCCGAGCAAGCGCCGGTGACGCTCGCTGGGCAAGTGATCGCCGTGATCCGCCCGACCGCGACCGCCACCGAGGTTTCCTGTGCCTTCGATTCCCAGAGCGACAAATCAAAGGAATACTTCACGGCGACCCGCCCGATCTGACAACGCCCCTCTGCCTACTCCCGCCTGGCTCCGATACAGCGCTGCATGACCCGAGACGCTCAGGCTGGTTCCGGACATGTCAGCCTGATGGGGACGAGATGAGCATCGAGAGCGATCGAGAGGACCGCTTCCGGGCGGCGTACGTGGCGCATACCCGCGCCCTGTTGGCGTACGCGGCACGGCGATGCGACGCCTTTCCCGATGCGGCCGACATCGTCGCTGACACGATGCTGGTCGCGTGGCGACGGATCGATGCGATGCCACCAGAACCCGAGACCCGACTCTGGCTGTTCGGCGTGGCACGGAACGTGCTCAACAACCACCGCCGAGGCCATCGACGGTCCGAGCGACTCGGCCAACGCCTGCGACAGCAACTGCACGAGCAGAGCCAGACTGTCGAACTGGCAGACGGTGACACCGCCCGCCTCATTCAGGTAGCGCTCCAGAAGCTGAAGCCGCTCGAACGCGAAGTGATGCTGCTCACGATTAGTGAACAACTCACCCCATCAGAGATCGCTGTCGTGCTCGAGGTGAACAGCAGCACCGTGCGCACCCACCTCCAACGGGCACGGACGAAGGTTCGTGCCCACGTGGAAGGCAGCACAGTCACAGCCGAGAACCTGAGACGCAACAGCGATGACGGACATGAAGCAGTCGAGGCGCACCCCGCACCTCACTCCCATGGACCCGAGGAGGTCACCAGGTGAACGACGCCGAACTCGATCGCCTCATCGCCTCCGCGATGATCGGCGACACGCAGATCGAACGACTCGACATCGGGACCGGGGAACAGGCACTCCTGGAGGAGATCATGGCTGTCACCACACCCACCACCACACAACGCTCACGACGCACGGTCCGGACCCGCCGCAAGCCCGTGCTCGCAGGAGTCCTCGCGATCGTTGCGCTCGCCGGCGTCGGGGCCGCCGCAGCTGCCGGGCTGTTCGACAACTCCGTCAAGCAGATGGTCGCCTCCGTCGACTGCAACATCACGACCGACGATGCTCGCCTCGCAGCAAGCGCGCTCGATTCCCGAGGAAGCACCATCGAGCTCTGGACGATCGACAACAACGAAGGATTCGCGAATCTCATCATCGAACGCAGCGGCGACGGAACGACAGACGGGGCGTCGATGGGTTGCGGCGCTCAAACTCGCGCTACCGCGTACCCGCCCGATCGACCGTGGGCTGCCGCCCCGAGCCTCACCGACCAGGACGCAACCCTCGTTCGCCTCTACGGATGGGCCCCAGAGCCGGCGGTCGCCGTCTCCGTCGAACTGAGCGATGGCACCACCGTCACCGCGCAAACCAGCCCGGACGGATACTTCCTGAAGCCGATCACCATCGCCCCGAACTCGGACATCGACGTCGTCCGGGTCAGGGCACTCGCATCTGACGGCGCCGTCGTTGCCGAATCCTGACGATGTCGGCTCCCTCGGTGGCCGCAAACGTTCGTGCCCCCTGCGGCCACAAACCGACCCTCAGGCCTGATTCGGCTGCACCGCCGCTCTGCGGCACGGTCGGACCACCGGAGCGCGGAACTGTCGCTTCGCGCGCCTCCTTGATCACCTTGAGCAATGCGCTCCACCGCCACGATCGTGTCCCGACATTCACCAAGGGAGCCCCATGATTGCTCGTGTGGGCAGGACCGTGACGTCTGAGAACCGATCGGGTGGTTCGTGGGTCTGTATGGCTGTGAGCAAGATGCCGATCGACCCGCTGTTGGCGCAACCCGCCCAGGGCAGTGATGACGCTGAGGAGGTGTGGGGCTCCCACGCCACGAACGCTGACATGGAACTCGGCGACGGAAGCGTCGTGCCGGACACGATGATCGCCGATGCGGCCGCAGAGGACTTCGGCATCGACACCGTGGTGGTGAGTGAAGACGTCGAGTCCGCGTATCGGCGTCTGTATCCGCAGCTCGTGCGCCTCGCGTTCTTTCTCGTCGACACGCCCGAGCACGCCGAAGAGGCAGTTCAGGACGCGTTCGCGAAGGCGTACGCCAAGTGGGGACGCATTCAGAATCCTGATGCGTACATGCGCATCGCAGTCGTCCACACCTGCCGCAGTGTGCAACGTCGACGCCTCCTCATGCGCCGCACGCCTGCCCCGCGCGTCGATGACGCCGTGCTCGGCGTCGATCACGTCGCCGACGTGGTGCGGCGCCTGCCGCTCAAGCTCCGGCAGGTGGTGGTGCTGCGGTACTACCTGCAGCTCACCGATCCGGAGATCGCTCACACGCTCGGGATGGCCCTGGGCACCGTCAAGTCCACATTGCACCGGGCTCGCGCCCAGATGAGAGAGGAACTGTCATGACCGACTTGTTCGACCAACAGATCACCGACGGTCTGCACCGCGCTGCGGCCGGTGTCGCGGCGACGAAGGGTTCGTTCGGCGATGTGCGTCGGCGTGCACGGGCCCGTCGTGCGCGTCATCTGGCCGCTGTGTCGTTGCCGGCGGTCGCCGGCCTGGCGATGGTCGGACTCCGCCAGACACCGCAGGCGAACCCGTTGTCACCAGCTGCAGCGGCCCCCGATCCCAGCACCGCGTCCAGCGAGACCGTTCCGGACGCTGATGTGACGTCCACGACGGAACCGACGACAACGTCGATCGGTGGGTCTGCGATCACGCCCCAACTCGTTGCCGGCGTGTTGTGCATCGATGCCACCGGTCAAGCGGACGCAGCGCGGAATGAGTGCATCGGGTACCTGCCGGACGCGCGGAGGATGAAGGCGCCGTCGGCGATCGTCGCCAGCGGCGACCCGAGGTTCGTGGTCCCGCTCGACGAGACGTTCCTGGCGGAGGCACAGACCCTCACCGACCAGTTCGGCATCCCGGTGCGTTCGGACATGCTTGCGTTCGTTCTCGAGAATCTCGCCGGCACCGACCTCACCGGGGTTCAGGTGATCATGGTGATCGGTACGACCGACGTCACCACTTGCACGGTGCCTGGCTGCGACACCACGGCGACGTCCGCGCCCGTCAACGAGGCGTTCGCCGACCAAATCGCCCGCTCCGCCACCGTCTTCGAGGCGCTGGGCTTCC